>JAKPSO010000546.1 GCA_029571495.1 Pseudomonadota bacterium | reverse complement strand
GCCATTGCGGCTTGTATTCCCAAATTTGCTTCGGATTGGTGTCGGGTAACGCGCCTCGCACCTCCGGAAATCCACGCGGCCGACGTGCTAGCCAACGCGACGCCGAGCGCTGGCGGTCCATATCCAGCAGCACCACGCGTTGATGCTTTCCGGCCAAATACGCCGCGAGATTCGTGGCAATGGTCGTCTTGCCCGCCCCACCTTTCGGATTGGCAACAAGAATCGTAAACATCGCGCTCAGCCCCTTTGAGATTCACTTTCGACGAGTATAGGGCAGAAAACTGCGGTAGCGCCAGTGCCAGCGGCCTTCGCCGTCTATGGGCGCGCTAGAGATTTCTTAAGAAAAGTCTCAACTCGGGAGTAAAACTCAACGCGATTTTCCAGCTTGACGAATCCATGCCCTTCGTCCGTCTTGGCCATCCACTCGGGCGACTTGCCGTATTTTTCGAGGGCATCGCGCATGCGCTCGCCATGAATGATCGGTACGCGGCGATCTTCCCCGCCATACGCCATAAACACCGGTTTAGTGATGCGATCAGCGTTTTGCGCGGGCGACGTGGCTTGCAGTTGCGCCTTGTCGCGCTCTGGGTCGCCGACCATGATTGGTGCACGATATTTCGCAAAGTCGCTATCGCTTAGATCCGACCACGTGACGCTGTGGAATAACTGCAAGTCCGTCACGCCAACGTAGTTGACGGCGCACTGAAATAGCTCCGGCGTCTTCACCAACGCCTGCATCGCCGCGTAGCCCCCGTAACTCGCGCCATAAATGCACATACGTTTCGGATCGGCAATCCCTTGCTTCACGGCCCACTGCGCCGAATCCGTGATGTCGTCTTGCATGGCCAAGCCCCATTGCTTGAAACTCGCGAGAAGATGCTTCGCGCCCATGCCGATCGTGCCGCGGAAGTTGGGCTGAATCACCGCAAAACCGCGTGACGCGAAGTACTGCGCTTCAGCATCCCACCGCCAAGCGTAACCGGGCACCCATGGACCGCCATGCACAATCACGAGCAACGGCAAGCCTTTTGCGGCCACGCCGCGCGGAGTCGTCAACAACGCAGTGAGGGGTAAATCGTCGCGCGCGGCAAACTTCACGATGCGTGACTCCGCCATTTGCGCGGGCTTGATCCACGGCCGCGAATCGATCAAGAACTCTAGCTTCCGCGTGCGGAAATCAAAAAGATAGACGGTGCCCGGATTGCGATCACTGTACGAAAAGACGATCATGCGTCGGCTTTGATCCGGAGGCAGAAAACTATTGACTGCTCCGGGCAGCGCTTGGTCGATGATGCGCTGCGTGGCCGCCCACGCCTCATCAATCCACTGCACTTGCTCGCGTTCACCAAAAAACCTAGCGCCGACGAGTTTCTTGGCGACTGGATCAAAGATCGGCGCAGCCATATCCGCGTCGTCGCGACTCGCAAGAATTTGTTGCGTCTGCCCGCGTTCATCCAGACGCAGCATCGCCACCGTTAGGCGCGACTTCGAGGCGGCGACAGCGCCGCGCTCACGGTAACCAAATCCAATAATCGAACCGTCATACGAAATCGCCGATGGCCAGCTTTGCGACTCGCGAAAGTCCACCTCGCTCCACTTGGTCCAACTCGCTTTGTCATCACGGCGATACGACACGCGGCTAAGAAGCCCCTTGCTCGAGACCGCACCGCGCGGCACACCGTCACGGTCTAGCGCCCACTGCACCACATCACCAGGGTTATCAAAACTCAACAACGTCTTGCGCGCGGAACGGGTGTTGAGCCGATAAACGTCGGACGAGTCAAAACTTCGCTCGTTCGACGTGACGATAACGTCATCCGAACCATCCGCAAGCGCGGCTTCGAACTTTGTAAACCGCGGACGAGCCATCGCCGCGCTGCCATCACCGTAGGCCAGCGCGAGGCGTTTCGCGCCGGTGCCGTCACGATCAACGGCGAATAACCCACCGGTGCGCCAAAAATTTGCGTTGCCAACGGGGTCGAACACATTGCCGCTCACAAAAACAAGGCGCTGCGAATTGACCCAGTAAAACTCCACGACATCCGCGTCGGGCAGCGTTGCCACGACCGAGGAGGTTCGGCGCTCGACGTCGATGACTGCTAAGCCGAGCCTGCCGCCCGCGCGAGCGAGGAACGCGAGGAAATTGCCATCCGGCGAGAGTGTCGGGCGCATCACATCGGGCGTCCGAAAGAAGTCCTGCACCGGAATGCTCGCGGCACCTGGCGCGGACTGGGCGTGGGTCAACCCGCTCACGCAGAGCAAGGCGTAGACGGCCAGAGCGAAGCTTCGGACGAAAGCGTTCATATAGTTAGTTTCCGTGAGCGGCGAGACAAACGGAAGCTATTTGCGACGAAACACGATTGCGTGGAACAAACGACGATCTGCTCCTCACGTCAACGCTACATCTGCTT
>JAKPSO010000532.1 GCA_029571495.1 Pseudomonadota bacterium | reverse complement strand
GCGAATTCGCGGACTTCGGCGGGGTCGGCGATGTCGCGTTTTTGCGCGAATGAGGACATGCTCAAATGGTGCTCTACGAGCCAAGCCACGAGCTCCACGTCATCAGTGGACAAGCCAAGTTTTGAGCAGAAGAAACGCGCGTCGTCCATGCCGAGCGTGGAGTGATCGCCGCCGCGTCCTTTGGCGATATCGTGAAACACGCAGGCGAGGTAGAGAAGTTCGCGATTGGGAAATTCCTGCATGAGTTGGCTGCACAGCGGATATTCATGCGAGTGCACGGGATCCGCAAAACGACGCATGTTTCGCAGCACCATGAGGATGTGCTGATCGACCGTGTACACGTGAAACAAGTCGTGTTGCATTTGCCCAACGATGCGCTGCCACGGCGGAATGAGTTTCCCGAGTACGCCGAGCTCGCTCATGGTCTTCAGCGCGTGATAGACGCCATGTCCTTCGCGAAGGAAATTTACGCACAGATCAAGGCATTCTGGCGTGTCGTATGCGTCGTCTGGCAGCAGCGCGACGGCGCGCAAGATCGCACGGCGCAATTCGGAGCTAAAGCTTGTATACGTGCGATCTTGATGCAAAAGGCGAAAGGCTTGCAGCGTCGCGAGCGCCGTCAGGTTCGAACCTCGCGTTGTGAGGTCGAGCTTGCCCTCGCACATCGAAAACGGCGTTCCCGGAATCGCGGTCTTTGGCGCGTTACGATTGCTCGTAAGCGCGTCGATCAAGATATCGTTGAACAGGCGCAATTGTCGCGCCGACTGGTAGTAGCGCTTCATGAGCACTTCGCTCGCGCGCAGCCCGCTCGCCGCGGTGATCGAAAGTCGTTCGGCAAGCGCGTTTTGCAGCTCAAACACGAGGCGATCTTCGCGTCGCTTCGCGAGCAGATGAAGGTGCGCACGCAGGAATTTGATTTGCGCGTAGGCTCCGCTTAGGATCGCGCACTCCGTGCGATTGATGAAGCCCTGTGTCACCAGTGCGTCGAGCGAATCTGCGCCGTTAATCGCTCGGCCGAGCCAGAGCACCATTTGCACGTCGCGCAGGCCACCGGGGCTTTCTTTGATGTTTGGTTCGAGGTTATACGCCGTGTCCTCAAAGCGCGCGTAGCGTTGCTGTTGCTCGAAGCGCTTGGCCTTCACAAAGTGATCGACGTCAAACGCTTGTTGCCAACGCTGATCAAGCGCGAGCGGATTACCCGCGGCGCCGATGATGGTGCGGCGCTCCAAGAGCGACGTCGCAACCGTGACGTCGGCGGCGGCCTCAGAGATACATTCATCGACGCTACGGACGCTATGCCCCACGTCAAAGCCCAAGTCCCACGCCTCACTCAAAAATGTGTCGATGCCGGACATTGCCGCCACATCGGCGCCGTTGTGCAGCAACAGAATATCGACGTCTGAATGGGGGAACAACTCGCCACGCGCGTAGCCCCCGACGGCCATGAGGGTCAGCGGTTGCTTGTCGAGTCCATGTTTCTGCCACTGCTGGATCAGCACATCATCGACTGCATATGCATGCGCCCTGAGCGCGGCTTCGACCTGATCCGGCGATTGCAGTGCGTCAAAAATCAACGCGCGGTGCGCTTGATAGGTTTTGCGCAACTCGCCCAGCGGTTGTGGTGACGTGGCTGCGGTAGACGTCACGAGCTAAACGAGTGAGGGCGGCGGGCTGCCGTCGGAGAGTGTCGTCACTTCGTATCCCGTGTCGGTGACGAGCACCGTGTGTTCCCACTGCGCAGACAAACTATGGTCGGCGGTCACCGCGGTCCAGCCGTCGGCCAATACGCGAATGCCAAATTTGCCCGCGTTGATCATCGGCTCAATCGTGAACATCATCCCAGGAAGCAAGACCATGCCGGTGCCGGGTTTGCCATAGTGCGTGACCTGCGGTTCGTCGTGGTACTTCTTGCCGATACCGTGTCCGCAAAAATCGCGAACGACAGAAAAGCCCATGGGTTCGACGTAGCTTTGAATCGCGTGACCGATATCACCGAGCCGCGCGCCAGGCTTCACGGCACGAATGCCACGCCACATCGCCGCGTAGGTTGCCTCAGTAAGACGTTTGCCCGCGATGGTTGGTTTGCCAACGTAAAACATGCGACTCGTGTCGCCGTGATAGCCGTCGATGACCATGGCGACGTCGATGTTCAAAATGTCGCCGTCTTTTAGCTTCTTGTCACTCGGGATGCCGTGACAGACCACGTGATTGACCGAGGTGCAAATCGCCTTCGGAAATGGATTGTGCCGCGGGCCGTAGCCAATGTTCACCGCGATGCCTTTTTGCGTGTCAACGATGAACGAATGACAAAGCGCGTCAAGCGCCTCGGTGGTGACGCCGGGCACGACGTAGGGCGCTATGAAGTCAAGAATCTCGGCGGTCTTGCGACCGACAAGGCGCATGCCCTCTATGTCCTCGGGTGTTTTGATGGAGACAGACATGCGGTACTACTTTCTATTATTGCGCGAATGGTCGTGAAAACTAGTCACCGCGCAACAGGTCATTGATGCTGGTCTTGGAGCGCGTTTGTGCGTCAACTTGCTTAACGATTACGGCGCAGTAGAGGCTGTATTTGCCGTTGGCCGCGGGCAAGTTGCCGGCGACGACGACCGATCCCGAAGGCACGCGGCCGTAGGTCACTTCGTCCGTCGCGCGGTTGTAGATCTTGGTGCTCTTGCCGATGTAGACGCCCATGCCGAGCACGGAGTTTTCCTCGACGATGCAGCCTTCGACCACTTCGGAGCGTGCGCCGATGAAGCAGTTGTCTTCGATGATCGTAGGATTGGCTTGCAGCGGCTCTAGTACGCCGCCGATACCGACGCCGCCAGAGAGATGCACGTTTTTGCCAATCTGTGCGCACGAACCGACCGTGGCCCACGTGTCAACCATCGTGCCTTCATCGACGTACGCGCCAATGTTCACGTAGGACGGCATCAGCACGACGTTTTTTGCAAGGTAGCTGCCGCGACGCGCGACCGCTGGGGGCACCACGCGTACGCCGGTTGCGGCGACTTGCTCAGGGCTCATGTGCGCAAACTTGGTTTGCACTTTGTCGTAGAACGCCAAGTCGCCCGATTGAATGATCGCATTGTCTTTCAGGCGGAACGAAAGCAGTACAGCCTTCTTGAGCCACTGATGCGTGATCCATTCGCCGTTGATTTTTTCGGCGACACGTTTGCGACCTTTGTTGAGATCGGCGATCACGGTTTCGACCGCGTCGCTGATGTCCTTCGGTGCGTTCGAAGGGGATAGCTTGGCGCGGTCTTCCCAAGCGCCGTCGATGATGGATTGCAGTGCGTCAGACATAGTGTTTCTTCTTTTCGATGATTGCTGATCGGGCCTCGTGCCCATTCATTCCGGAAATTCGCTGCAGCTACGCGCAGAGCGCAGTGGCCTTAGGTGTTCAAAAAATTGCAAATGCGATTGACCGCCTCATGGCATTCGTCGAACTCCGAAACGAGTGCGATGCGAATGTACCCGTGCCCAGGGTTCACGCCGTGTACATCTTCGCGCGAGAGGTAAGAGCCAGGAATTACGGTCACGCCCGTCGCCGCAAAAAGCGCCTTAGTAAACGCTGCGTCATCACCGTTAAAACGCTCGGGAATCGGTACCCACCAATAAAACGCGGCCTCTGGCATGGTGACTGCCATGTGCTTCGCCAACAGCGGTGTGAGTTCGCGAAACTTCTTGGCGTACTCGGCGCGGTTGGCGACCACGTGTGCTTCGTCCTTCCACGCAGCCATGCTGGCAGCGGCAATGGGACCCGACATGGCGGAGCCGTTGAACGAGCGCAGATGCAAGAACTTGGCGATGATCTCCGCGTCGCCGGCAGCGTAGCCGGAGCGCAGGCCCGGTGCGTTGGAGCGCTTGGACAAACTCCCCATCGACACCAAGCGCTTGAAATCTGTGCGGCCCATGTCGGCCGCAACTTGCAGCGCGCCGACGGGTGCTTTGCCTTCTTCGAAATAAATTTCGCTGTAGCACTCGTCGGCAAGAATCACGAAGCCGTAACGATCACTTTGCTCGAAGAGCCATTGCCAGCGCTCTCGCGAGGTGATGAAACCCGTTGGGTTGTCCGGCGAGCACACGAGCACGAGCTGCACGTCGCGCCAGACGGATTCAGGAATCGCGTCCCACGCATATTGACCCGTCGCAGCATTGAGATTCACGTAGTACGGATGGGCGCCGCAGAGCATCGCCGCGCCTTCGTACACCATGTAAAACGGATTGGGAAC
>JAKPSO010000512.1 GCA_029571495.1 Pseudomonadota bacterium | reverse complement strand
GCCCCTGAGCGGCTGCGGTTTACCCTAGGAGTCTGCGCGGCGGAAGAAAACCGACTGCAAGCGATGATCATCCGGCGCCTTTCCGCGCAATTTCGCTTGCCGTAGCTACGGCTACGACGCGCGAAATTGCGCGAAAACTCGCTCGGCGCTCATCGCTTTCGCTACGGTTCCTTCTGCCGCGCAGACTCCCAGCGCAATCCTGCGCACACAGTTCGTCCGTAAAATCGGCACATGACAACCCCATTGCGCTCCCCCCCTTTTCTCTCCCTCGTTGCCGCTGCTGCGATCTGCCTCGCCGCAAACGTGACTGCGCAACCCATGCAGCCGGGCGAGCAGGTGATCGTGCTGAACTCCGGCGATGGCTCAGTCATGGTGATTGACCGCGCGTCGCGTAAAGTCGTTCGCTCATTCCCGGTGGGCAAAGAACCGCACCACCTGATTCCGACGCTTGACGAGAGCGAACTGGTCGTGGCAAATGCGACGTCGAACGATCTCGTGTTTCTCGACCCAATCACCGGCGACGTGAAAAAACGCATGCCGCGCATCAGCGACCCATATCAATTGGCGTACACGGTCGACAAAAAATGGTTCGTGGCGATCAGTCTGCGCCTTGATCGCGTTGACATTTATTCGATGCCGAATTACGAACTGAAGGCGCGCATCCCTGCCGCGAAAACTCCGAGCCACGTTGTGTTTAGCACCGATTCGCGCACGGCCTATGTCACGTTGCAAGAGTCGCACGAGTTGATGGCTATCGACATGAACACGCAAAAAGAAGCGTGGCGCATGCCGATTGGTAAGCTCCCTGCGGGCTTGTGGATCAGTCCGCAAGGTCTGATTTTTGTCGGCATTATGAGCGGCGATTACGTGCAGGTGATCGATCCCGCGAAGCGCCAAGTCATCAAAGAGATCAAGACCGGCAAAGGTGCGCACAATGTGTTTTCGCTTGGCGACGGTAATCACATTTTGGTGAGCAATCGCGTGGACGGCACGATCACGCAGGTGAACTACAAAACAATGGCGGTGGTGAAATCGATCAAAGTCGGTAGCGGAATTGACGATCTGGAAGTCTCTGCGGACAGTAAGGAAGTGTGGGGCACCGTGCGCTTTGAGTCGAAGGTGGCTGTGATCGACATGACTGGTGCGAAGCCAATTCAATACATTCCCGCCGGCCGCTCGCCGCACGGCATTTACTTCAAGACGCGTGCGCGACGTGATCAGTAGAAACTCGCGCGTTATGCGACGTACGAGCGCTGCGGCCCTGGTCGTGCTGCTCTGCGCAAGCGCGCACGCGGCCTGCACCGGCACCTTGTATCTCACGTTCGACACGGGCCACATGGAGCCAGCAAACGCCATCGCGGACATCCTCGCGAAGCATCAAGTCAAAGCGACATTTTTCCTCGCGAACGAAAAAACCAAGTCCGGCGGCTGGACGCTCGACGACGCGCAGACGCCGTTTTGGCAACGCCTCGCGCGCGAAGGTCACGCCTTTGGTTCACACACGTGGAGCCACGCGTATTACCGCAGCGACGTGGGCACCGATCAAGTGCGCCTAGTACCGTGGGGGCAACCGGCAAGCGCGGGTCGAACCCTCGACGCCGAAGGCGTCTGTGCGGAACTCAAGAAGCCCGACGCACGTTTTCGTGAGATGACCGGCCGCGGCTTCGACCCGATCTGGCGCTCGCCGGGCGGCAAGACGTCGGCACGCTACACGGCCATGGCGGCAACGTGCGGCTATCGTCACATTGGCTGGGCTGACGCGGGGTTTTTGGGTGATGAACTTTCCAGCAAAACGTACCCGAACGAAGCGCTCGTTAACCGCGCCGTGAACAAACTTCGCGACGGTGACATCATGATGGCGCACCTTGGCATTTGGTCGCGAGAGGAGCCGTTTTGGCCCGCGCTGGAT
>JAKPSO010000510.1 GCA_029571495.1 Pseudomonadota bacterium | reverse complement strand
CGCTCGCGTGGGTGGCCCTCTACGGCAACCGTGCGGCGCCCACACCGCGTGAGGCGGCCGACGGCGCGGAGTTCGTGTTCCTGTGCGTCGGCAACGACAACGACGTGCGCTCCGTGGTGTACGGCGACGATGGCGCGCTCGTTGGCATGAGGGCCGGTGCGGTTCTGGTGGACCACACCACCGCGTCCGCAGAACTCGCGCGCGAGCTCGATGCCGCAGCCAAAGCGCAAGGCAAAGGCTTCATCGACGCGCCAGTTTCCGGCGGTCAAGCCGGCGCCGAAAACGGCAAGCTCGGCATCATGTGTGGCGGCGATCTCGCGACATTTGATCGCGCGAAAGACGTGCTTAACGTCTACGCGAAAGCACTCGTCCGCATCGGCGACGCAGGCGCAGGCCAGCTCACAAAAATGGTCAACCAAATCTGCATCGCCGGTCTCGTGCAAGCGCTCTCCGAAGGCCTCGCTTTCGCGCAGAAAGCCGGCATTGACGCCAAGCTCGTGCTCGAAGTCATCAGCAAAGGCGCAGCTCAAAGCTGGCAAATGGAAAACCGCGGCAACACGATGATCGACGGCAAATTCGACTTTGGCTTCGCCGTGGATTGGATGCGCAAAGATTTGGGCATTTGCCTAGACGAGGCCAAACGCAACGGCGCACGCCTGCCCGTCACCGCGCTCGTCGATCAGTTCTACGCCGATGTACAACAAATGGGCGGCGGCAGATTGGATACATCGAGCTTGATTAAGCGGCTGGGCTAGTTTTACGGCGACATGCGCCGCGCATCGTGAAGCGCCGCAAAACGCACGAGTCGCCCTTAGATGCGTTGCGCGGCCTCGGCCCAAAATCTCGTGAAATGCTCGCCCGCGTCGGCGTCACTACCGCCACCGAGCTGCAAGCAAGCGATCCATTCACGCTCTATGCGCGCATCAAAGCCATCGAGCCGGCCGCGAGCTTGAACCTGCTCTACGCCCTCATCGGTGCAATCGAGAATCGCGACTGGCGCGAGGTTGCGCGGGATGACAAGACGCGGATATTGATGCGGCTGGATGATGTTGGTATTGCGCCGAAGTAGTTAATAGCTTTTCACCTCCGGCGACCGCCAGGCGGCGGTTTCAGCCATTTCTAGCCAGTTGTTGACTAATGCACAAATAAGGCTGTGAGGCTTATGCAGCAGTCGTTCCATGCGAAAAGCTTATTCATTCCTCGGCAGTACGAATCATCCGCGACAAATGGAAACTCGCCAGTTTCCGGTCCTCAGCGCTCAGGCTGACCGGTTCGTTCTTCAAGAACGTCGGCAACGCTTTCGGCTCCAACACCCAAAGCTTCCTCTGCGACGTCGACGTCGCCTCGACGAACCATCCGGGGAAGACGATCACCGGCCACACTTCGAAATCTTTTCCCGTGCTCTCGCGCAATTGGGTGCGCAACCAAGCAGCCTGCGCCCTCGCCTGAACCACCGGATCGCGATCAGGTTCTTTGCCAGCCACCAGCAAGCGTTCGCCATCAAAGTTTACCTTCGCATTCGAGTGCGGCTTGTTCCACGTTTTTGTCTCAACGGTGAACACGCCCGCAGGACCGATCAACACGTGGTCGAGGTTGAATCCGTGACCGCGCACATCATGGAAAACTTGGTATTGCTCCGCGTGCAAACGATCAAGGAATTGGCCAACTGCCACCTCGCCCGAGATACCAAGCTTCAGCGATTGCGATTGCTTTCGGACCGAGAGGAACCTCCACGCCGCAAACGATGTGGCGAGAACAGCCAGCGCGGTGTGAGTCCACGGGTCGTAAGGAGTTTTCCACACGTAGCGAGCCCATTCATATCCCGCGAGAAAAATGGTCATCACTGATGCAATTAACCACGGCAAAAATTTGTCGTCGATCAATCGTTGACGCTCCTCGCGCAACGACTGTCCCGGTTGGCGGAGCGGATTGTCCTTAAGTGGCGTGCGCGGCGCTTGCCTCACTGCGTGTCTCCGGCGTCCGCCAAAACCCAGACTTGTTTCAACGGTAAATCAGCGCGAATGCCCGCGTCAAGCTTGTCGTAAACCGCCAGCATTGCGTCAATCAAATCGTCGGCATCCCACAGCCGAACGTGGAAGAACTGCTGCGCGGCCTCTTTGTCAATCGAGGACTTGAATCCGCCCCAACACACTAGCAAGCCATGCGTCGCGTTGACCTTTTTCATGACGCCGCCAAGCGCATCCAGCACCGCTCGTTCGCACGGCGTGTCTTGCGATTTCACCTGCACGCAGATGCGTGGCTCCGCGAAACCGAGCACACC
>JAKPSO010000474.1 GCA_029571495.1 Pseudomonadota bacterium | reverse complement strand
GCAAACGAGATGATTTCGACTCCACAACACAGGAGCAAATCCTCATGAACGTAAAACTGATAGACCTACCCGCATCGCGAGTGGCTTACCTTCGCCACATCGGCCCCTATGGCACGAGCCTAGGGCTCTTTTGGCGCGAATTTCATGGCAAGCGCGTTGCGCATGGACTCCACGGAAACATGTTCGGGGTTGAACTCGATGACTCAGACATCACTCCGCCGGAAAAGTGTCGCTACGATGTGTGCGTCGAGGTCGCGGCGAACGCCGAAGTGAAAGCCCCGTTTAGCACCACCACACTGCCCGGCGGTCGCTACGCTCGAATACAAGGGCGACTCCGCACGCGTCGGCGAGGCGTGGGCAGCGCTCCTCGCGCAATGGTTACCCGCAAGCGGCATGCAGTGCGACGCGCGCCCGATCTTCGAGTGGTACCGCGCGACCGAAAGCGCCGACGAAGTCACGGGCGAGTTCTCGTGCATGCTTTGCATTCCGGTTGCTCCGTTGGCTTAGCGGTCGTCGCGCATCGCGTCGCGCAAAAATTGCCGTGCGGTTCGCAACAGCTTTTACGCGCTAACGGCAGCCGCAAGTTCATTAACGCAGCAAATATTTGATAGTCAACATCATTGTTTTTCGCGAAATCCCAAACGAAGTGCAACGAAACTGGAGTTTTAGGAAGGGCTAGAGGCGTGTGAGCTTCGGCGGATAGTCTTTCGGTTATTCGAAGACTGAAAGAGCCGACCGATGAAGCGATACACGCACCTCCAGTCCGATCAATTGTCCGC
The DNA here is from genome assembly GCA_029571495.1 of Pseudomonadota bacterium. Classification (GTDB taxonomy): domain Bacteria; phylum Pseudomonadota; class Gammaproteobacteria; order Burkholderiales; family Casimicrobiaceae; genus Casimicrobium. The sequence goes on along the minus strand of JAKPSO010000474.1, from coordinate 1,508 downwards.
TATTTCTGCGCTCAGCAAAGCAGGCTTGAGTTGCGCGGCAATTGCCGCGCAACTCAAGCGCAGTCCCAGCACCGTTTGGCGTGAGCTGCGCCGCGCCTGCGCCTTTGCAGGGGCGCCCTACTGTCTTCGCAGCGCCAAGAAAGATCGGGCCCAGAAACAGCGTGCCAGCGCCGTCAACGCGCGCTGCTACGCGCTCGACAACCCCGATTTCGCCGCGCTGCAGGCTCGCCTGACTCAGCAGCACTCTCTGGCTCAGGCGCACGGCGCGCTCACCCGCGAGCGCTTGGAGTGTGGTCCCATCAAAGCGCTGCCCAGCCGCTCCACGCTCTATCGGGTCGCCGAGGCCTTGGGTTGGATCAACCGCGAGCGCTACCCGAGCATGCGGCTGCGCCGCTATCACACGAAAGCGAGCACACGTACACGCGCACAGCGTGCGCCTAACGCTTGGGTGTCCCACTGTCCGGGGGTGGCTGAGCGTCCCCTGGAGCTGACCGCTCGCCTACGCCCGCTGTGCATGGAGATCGATACCATCGTCGGGCGTAAAACCGATTGCGCGCGGCTGGTCGTGGCCGTCTGCCGCCATACCCGCTACACCATGATCGGTCTACTCAAACACTGCACCGCGCGCGCCGTAGAGCGCTGGCTTCGACAACGCATGCGCGAGCAGAAATTGCCTCTGGTGTGCTTAATCCCCGATCAGGGCAGCGAGTTTGCTCGCTTGCCCAAGATCAAGTCCCTGACCGTCTACCCGTGTCAGCCCCATCGCCCCTGGCAGAAACCCACCGTGGAGAACACCAACGGCCTGATCAGGCATTACGTGCCTAAAGGCCAGATGATTAGTCATCTGACCCCTGAATTTGTCGCCTACATCGAACAGCAGCTCAACAACAGGCCACGCCTGTGCCTGAACTGGGAATCCCCGCGCGCGCTACTATCGCGTCTACTCCCCGCCGTCGTGCACTTCGTTTGAGAATCCACCTTTTACGCCATAATGACCGTCCAACGGTCGTTATAGCCACAAAGCTGTATGGCTCATTTCGGCGCGCCGTAAGTCGCGTTGAGCCGCGCTTTCAGATACGCCGCGCCGGTCGTCGCCGCGTATTTCGCGGGGCGCGCGGGTCGGTAACATTCAACCTAAATTCCTCGGTTAACCGCCACCGAGAGGCCGCCAGAATCGTCTCTGGCGTGTTACTCCTCCTTGCAACATGGGTTTTCGCTACGTTGTGTAGTGGTGTCTCGTAGGACGTTTCGAGCGGCGTGTCGGCGCAGAACGCGTGTAACTTAAGCACTGCCCCGCAAGTCACGCGTCCAACGCCTTCGCCATCCAGGCAAACCCGACATGCTCTTGTTCGAGCCGGACGCCTTGTCGCAGGCGGTTGTATCGCAATTCGTCGAACAGCGCGTGCTCTAACGCGTTGAGCCTCGGCAGGTCGTGACCGGCTTGAATGGACTCAGTGCCCCACAGTGCTTCGTGTGCCATCAAGGTGGCGCGATCCATCAAAAATGAC
>JAKPSO010000460.1 GCA_029571495.1 Pseudomonadota bacterium | reverse complement strand
ACGAGCGCCAACCCGTCCGGTTGAATTTTTTCCTGCAGCAGATTGGCCAACTGCGACACCGCTTCTTCTTGGATTTGCGGGCGGCTCATGACCCATTCGGCGAGCCGCGCGTACTTGGAGAGCCCGATCAAATTCGAGTGCTGGTTCGGCATAACACCGATCCACACACGGCCCATGATTGGACAAAAGTGATGCGAACAGGCCGAGCGAATCGTGATCGGCCCCACGATCATGAGTTCGTTCAGATGCTCAACGTTCGGAAATTCGGTCACTGGCGGTTGCGCGATGTAGCGGCCGCGGAAGACTTCGTTGAGATACATCTTCGCTACACGCTTGGCCGTCTCTTGCGTGTTGTGATCGCTTTCGGTGTCGATCACTAGGCTTTTCAGCACCTCGCGGAGCTTGGCTTCAACTTCGGTTTGCAGTTCGTCGACCTCGCCCTCACGGATGAATTCGCTGATGTTGTCGTTGGCGTGAAAGCGCGTGCCCGAGGCTTTGATGCGCGCACGCACGCGCTCGGACGCGGGCATCGCCGCGAGGTCACGCTCGGCATCGGCGCGAGCAGCGCTCGTCGCGGCGGTTGCTTTGGAGGAGGTGGCGGTCATTGTTAACTGCTTATGGTTGGCCGGACATACATTGTGACTGCTAACGCACCCGCGGCGCAACCCTTGGGCGCACACGGGCATGCACGTGAACCCGCCATACAGCTTTCGCCTTCTAGCGTCTAGCGAACAGTCGTTACGACCGCGTTTGCGCACAAGTCGACAATTCGACGAATTGCGCCATAACGACCGTGCAGTAGTCGTTTGCGGCGAAAAGCTGAAAGTGAAATTCCAAAACGCGTCGTTGCAACGCGTTCGCCGCAAGGCTACAACGTAACAAGCTCGCACAACGAGCGCAAAACACATTCCAACCGTCATCACGAGAGGACACACGATGGGACTTTTTAGCTGGACCGAAAACAATTCTGGCGGCGTCGTTGCGCCGGACGAACGACTGAGCTATGGGGCGACGTTCGTCATGGGCTTGCAGCACGTGATCGCCATGTTCGGTGCCACGGTGCTTGCGCCGATCTTGATGGGCTTCGACCCCAACGTCGCCATTCTCATGAGCGGCATCGGCACGCTGCTGTTCTTCTTCATCGTGGGCGGCAAGGTGCCGAGCTATCTGGGTTCCAGCTTCGCGTTCATCGGCGTCGTGATCGCAGCGACTGCGTACGCGGGCAAGGGGTCGAACGCGAACATCGCAGTGGCGCTCGGCGGCATCATTGCCTGCGGCGCTGCTATCGCCGTGATCGGGCTCATTGTGCAAATGATCGGTGTGAGTTGGATTGAGAAATTCATGCCGCCGGTGGTCACCGGAGCAGTGGTCGCGGTCATCGGACTTAACCTCGCAGGCATTCCGATCAAGAACATGGCGCCGACGTCCTTTGACGCGTGGATGCAGGCGGTGACCTTCGTCTGCGTGGGTCTCGTGGCGGTGTACACCAAGGGACTGATGCAGCGCTTGTTAATTTTGGTGGGACTGATTTTGGCGAGCGTGATTTACATGGTGCTCACGAACGGCATGGGGTACGGTAAGCCTATCGATTTTTCTGGAATAGCCAACGCAGCGTGGTTTGGTGCGCCAAGCTTCGTCTCGCCGGTCTTCGATGGCAACGCCATGCTTTTGATCGTGCCCGTCGCGATCATTCTGATCGCCGAGAACCTCGGTCACGTCAAAGCCGTATCCGCGATGACGGGGCGTAACCTCGATCAATACATGGGCCGCGCATTCATCGGTGACGGCGTTGCTACGATGGTGTCGGGCGCGGCGGGCGGCACGGGCGTGACCACGTACGCGGAGAATATTGGCGTGATGGCTGCGACGAAAATCTATTCCACACTGATCTTTGTTGTGGCCGGACTCATAGCGATTCTGCTCGGCTTCTCTCCGAAATTTGGCGCGCTGATCCAGGCGATACCGCTCGCGGTCATGGGCGGCGTGTCGATCGTTGTGTTCGGTTTGATCGCTGTCGCTGGCGCCAAGATCTGGGTCGACAACAAGGTTGATTTCAGCAACAACACCAACCTCATCGTCGCCGCGGTCACGCTCGTGCTCGGCACCGGCGATTACACGCTCAAGTTCGGTGGTTTCACTCTTGGCGGTATCGGTACGGCGACGTTTGGCGCGATTCTGCTCTACGCCATATTGCGGAAGCGATAGCTGACGACGCGCAGATTCGTAGCCTCGATGAAGCGCAGCGGAATCGAGGTGTTCGTCTATTGCGGCACACTTGCCCTCGATTTCACTTCGTTGCATCAAGGCTACGGGATGCGCTGATCGCGGTTGCGTCGCTGTAAACCCGATTCGTTAGGAAAAAAATGCAATGGGAATGTCTCCCTACGTTCGTCGCTTACGAAAGGCCATCGGTCACGACGTGTTGCTGAGTCCATCAGCGGCCGCGATCATTCACAACGAACGCGGGGAGGTGTTGCTGATGCGTCGTCGCGATGACGGCAAGTGGGACCCTCCAGGCGGGCATGCGGACCCCGACGAAACGCCCGCGATGACGGCTGAACGCGAGGCGCTCGAAGAGGTGGGATTGCGTGTTCGGGCGACTCGCGTGTTGGGTGTCCTCGGAGGTGCGGAGTTTCAGCATCGCTATCCAAACGGTGACGTCACGCAACCGTTGATTATTTGCTTCGCATGCACGGTTGTAGGCGGTGAGCTGTTCGCGAACGATGGCGAGGCTAGCGCGCTACAGTATTTCGCGAAGGATGCGCTACCGCCGCTTAGCACGCGGTACCCGTTGTGTGTGCTGTTTCCCGGCACAGAGCCTACGTTCTTTCAAAAGAGCTAGTGCTCCTTCCGCGAAACAACCACCGTCGCATGTGCGAGCAATATCGCCCGCGCCCTAAAATTGGTGTTCACCACTAATTTGACTGGCCCGAATGTCCTCTGCTACCGATCCATCCGCGCTTCCCGACTGCCCCGTCTGCGGGATGGCCAATACCTACCCCGATGGCGCGAACTTTGTGTGTCCGGACTGTTCGCACGAGTGGGCGATGGTCGCGGAGGCTGAAGAAGCTGACGACGATGTCGTACGCGACTCCAATGGCACGCCGCTTGCCGATGGCGACGCCGTAGTGCTGATCAAGGACCTGAAAGTGAAGGGTTCGACGATTACGTTGAAGCAAGGCACCAAAGTCAAGAGCATTCGCCTGCCGCAAGGCGCAGGTGATCACGAAGTGGACTGCCGCATGGAAGCAGGTATCTTTATGTTGAAGGCTGCGTTCCTGCGCAAGGCCTGAGCCACGCGCGCAGCCTCAACTTCACGCCGTTCGCGCTGAGCTTGTCGAAGCGTTGATGGGAGGCAACGAGGCTTCGACGAGCTAACCCCAACCAAAAGAGCGGACGCATCGCACAACTGAACTGTATTCGGGCGAACGGCGCGCGCCTTCGTGGGCCGACACAGCGATTAGATAGACACCAACTTGCGTGCGCCGTCACGGTCCATGTCCGCGCCGCGACCGCGTTGGATGACTTCGCCACGCTCCATCACGATGTATTGGTTGGCGAGCTCTGCCGCGAAATCGTAGTACTGCTCGACGAGGAGGATCGCCATTGTTTTGCGATCCGCTAGCAGTCGAAGCACGCGGCCGATGTCCTTAATAACGCTCGGTTGAATGCCTTCGGTCGGTTCGTCAAGGATCAATAGCTTCGGGTTGGCCGCGAGCGCACGCGCTATGGCGAGCTGCTGTTGTTGGCCGCCGGACAAATCGCCGCCGCGACGACCTAGCATTTGCTTGAGGACGGGAAACAGCTCGAACAATTCGGCGGGAATTTGCGTGCTCGCGGATTTGTAGGCGAGCCCCATTTTCAGGTTGTCTTCGACCTTGAGACGGCCGAATATTTCGCGTCCCTGTGGCACGAAGCCAATGCCGCGCCGCACGCGCTCGTACGATGTTTCTTTGTGGATCGCTTGGCCATCCAGCGTAATTTCGCCCGCCTTGATCGGAACGACCCCCATGATGCTCTTGAGCATCGTCGTTTTGCCAACACCGTTTCGCCCAAGCACCACGGTGATCTCGCCGACCTTCGCTTCGAGCGACACGTTACGCAGGATGTGCGAGCCGCCGTAGTATTGATTGACGTTTTTGAGTTCAAGCATGATTGGGTCTCGCAAAACTAGCGTCCAAGGTACACCTCCACCACGCGCTCGTTGGCTTGCACGTCCGCAAGCGCCCCTTCAGCGAGGACGCTGCCTTCGTGCAGCACGGTGACAATTTTTTTCTTCTCGCGTTGGCCGCCGTTGACGAGTTCGCCGATGAACTTCATGTCGTGTTCCACGACCACCAAAGAGTGCGTGCCTTCGAGTGACAGGAAGAGTTCCGCCGTGCGCTCCGTCTCTTCGTCAGTCATGCCCGCGACAGGTTCGTCGAGTAACAGGAGTTTCGGGTCTTGCATCAACAGCATCCCAATTTCGAGCCACTGTTTTTGACCGTGCGACAGATCGCCCGCCGTGCGCGAACCGCTGTCTTTCAACTGAATGAGTTTCAGCATTTCAGCGATGCGATCACTGTCGGAAGAGGTAAGTTTGTGCATCAGCGAAGCGCGAACCCGTCGATCCATTTTGAGCGCAAGTTCGAGGTTTTCAAAAACACTCAGTTGCTCAAACACCGTGGGTTTTTGAAATTTTCGCCCGATGCCGCGACCGGCGATTTCGCTCTCGCGAAGTCGTAGCAAGTCGATGTTAGAGCCGAAGAACGCGCGGCCGCTGTCGGGCTTGGTCTTGCCGGTAATTACGTCCATCATGGTCGTCTTGCCCGCGCCATTGGGGCCGATGATGCAGCGTAGC
>JAKPSO010000438.1 GCA_029571495.1 Pseudomonadota bacterium | reverse complement strand
AATCCACCGACACCAATTTCGCGTTGCAAAACGCTAGCCCGCTTCGGGGCGTAGACATACTCGATCGGATCTTCGACAGTAACGATTTGTCCTGCCTGTGTTTCATTGAAATGCTGCAACATCGACGCGCATGTGGTCGACTTCCCCATGGAGGTCGGGCCGGTCACCAACACTAAGCCAGGAAGTCGTTGGTCAATGATGCGCTGCAGGTTGGTTGGCAAACCGAGACGGTCAAGCGTGAAGGGGATGCGAGGTTGACGCCTCACCATCACACTCAAAACCCCCGGTGAATCGCTGATAGTGGCGGTAACGCGCAAACGGCTGGCAGTTTCCTCCCGAGTAGGATCACCTAACGATGTGTAAGCGATATGGGTCTGACCGCCCTGCGATTCGACATAGGCCTTGGTTGATTCGACGATTTGTTGATTGCTAATGTTGCTCCCGGCCCGATCTTTAAGGCCACAACCGATGGCGACAAACGAAGCAATATCGACCTCAGTAATAGCGTCGCCGATTGCGCGGTAACCGGCTGGTTCGTTGAAGCGAATGGGATACCCCGGCTTCAGCGCAACATCCTTAAAGTCTGGTGCACCAAGCGCCACGCGTGCTTCAATGGCCGATAGGATTTTGGAGTTGACTGACATGTTCTGATCTGATTAGGAGTTAACGGAGACGAACAACGTTCGTGCCAGCATTCATGACTGACTCAGACGGTGCGAAGGAGTTGCGCCACGCGATGCCGTGTGAATGACAGAGAGTGGTAAGTGTGCCCCCAACATCGTTGGGAATTTGCATGGGCCAACCCATTTCTAGACTCAGTGCCACGTAAAAGTCATCTGGGTGAATGGCACCAACTTGCATCAACGTATCTTCGAAGGACCGAGCAGGTGCACGACTGAGGGCGTCGTGAATACGCTTTGGCATTGCCAGCGCGAGCGCGAAGTCTGCCGCCGCTACAAGTAACGTGAGGGTACAGATTTCATCTGCACGATCACTGGCAAAATTCGCTCCCTCCTTGACCGCAAGGCGAGCATGTGCGATCGCTGCCGATCCGTATCGAACCATCCGTTCTCGAATAGCAGCGGTGTCCTGTGGTGTTCCCACAACATTTGGCGGCCAATCAAATTCCAATTTAGGGCAGCTGACGTACTCGTGATACCGCCCAAGGCCGGACAGAGAGATCATTCCTTCGAGAGTGTTCGGTACGTCGGTGTGGCACTCTGCCGCAGCTCGTGTCGAATCACGTGCTACCCGTAACGCTAGGAAGACATCCTCTTGAATGAGTCCAGTAAAAACTGAAGAAGCAGATTTGCGCCACGCATCGCTTGAACCATGGACGGCGCTCACCAACTTGTCTTGGGATTCGTTGAGTATCGGCAGACTGCTGCTGCGAACAAAATCCACACACCTTTGAATGACAGCCGGATCGGATCGTGAGCTCATCGAAGGGGGCGCAGGGCGAGCCTTTTGCAATGAAGATTTGGAGTTCATCAGATTGTAGATTGACCAGTGTCAAATTTGACCGACGGTCGATTTGAGTGGTGTACAAGCGCCACCCTCATTGATAAAGGGTAGATCAATTTGAAAGTTTGCGCCAGCAGCAGCAAGTTCTAGTACACGAAGCGCATGCTGTCCGGACGCGGTTGGGAGCCATGAGTCTTCCGTCACTGCAAGGTATTCAACATCGGAACCGTACACTTTCCCGTCAAAAGCGAACACGCGGAGGATGGCCATGCAATGTAGTGCGGGTGGCGGAGGAAGCTCACGCACCAAAATGCGCGTTCTTGGGAGATGCCGAAGCACCAGCACAGGAACAGATTGCTCTAGGTAAACTGCTTTGACGGGAGCGATGACATATCCACGTGTATCGACCATAGAACAGCCTTCGAGGAACTGACGCAGGGCGATAGTTGCAGATTCAGGTGTCGCATCATTGAATGGTTCGGGAATAAATATGCGTTCGTTGGCCGTCGACGCGATAGTGGTCTTTATGTCCACGAGCGCGGCAAGCAACCTCCGCCGAATCAATGCCCATGATCGATGCTTGAACGAACTGCGCCAAATGTGAAGTTCGGCGGCCTTCCACAATTCTTGCAGCGCACACGGGCCAGCAAACAACCCGCCTCTCATTGCTGGTGCGCCCGATTCGTTGACGAGCAAATCGTGGGCATCAAGATCGGATAAATATTCCTTCGAGAATGGGCACAGCGAGCTGTGAAGTTGTCGTGTTCCAGGCATGCGCGCGACGGAGAGGAACCCAGTCTTTCTCACATACAGGGGCGGTGATGACTGCGCGCAAGAGCACAGCGGGCGAATTCGTTGATGCCGCGCTGATGCCAATATTCGTTGTCCCTCGGGCGTTCGAATGTGGGTGAAGCATAGTGAGATAGCGCCGATGCGAATTTGACCTTCAGCCATTGCTGTTCTCGACTCGTTGGGTATTGTGGGATTGCCGAATGACGAAAGTATGGGCTGTCTGATTGATCTTTGGAGCCGCTAATCATTGGGCTACACCCATGATTAGAACAACTACTTGACCCGCTCAATCATGCTGCGTAAATTCAAGTTGCTTCACCGCGATCTAACGGTCGCAATCTGCACAAACAAGGAGACTTTATGGCAACGTCCAAAAGTCCCTTCTGTGCCTATCCATGTGATCCGCCGAATGGCAAGGGTCCAACTCTGGTAGACGACTCGCTCGACGCCAGTGACGAAGATCTCCATCTTGATATCCACAAAATTTGCATTGCGATGCTTCGCAATGCACACAACTTGCTGGACAGCAAAGATGTCAACGACATTGTCGACTCTATTTCATGGATTTGGGGCACCGAAGCGGGCTTCTCATTCAAACAATGCTGCCGCGTTTTGGGCTTAGACCCAGACTTAGTTCGCAGCCGCTTTTGGATTCAACTTTCGAAAGCAAATCCTGACCTCATTTCGCTCACTCGTCCGCCGGAAGGCGACGTGTACGAGCGGACCATCAACGCGGCCGTAATACGCCGCAATCAACTCACAGGTCAACATGACCTTTTCGATTTCTATGTTCCTAACAAAAATAGTGTCTTCCACATGGGAAGCGTTCATTGACGCGTTCGCGCCGGTTAGCTTGCACCGCACATCCAAAAGACTTGCGAGCGCGAGAAGCGAAGTTCCGCTGTGTCAAATTCCATCACATGCTTTACCGATTCAAAATCATCCCCCCGTTGTCTTTTCACCTCCACCGATTCCTTCACAGCGATCTAAGAGTGCCGCGATTAAGTATCAAGAGCTTGTATACGAGCTTGGCGAGGTCGTCCGCGTACGGATAAGTCGCGCCGAACGTGACAACTGGGTACGTTCGCTGGAGATCGTTGATGGGCCGCTAAAGCCCGCGCTTCTTGCAGCGAAAATAAAGTTAAGCGAGCTCACCTCCGCGGTTGCTCCTGACACGCGACAGGCTGTCGAATTTACAAAGGACGAAGTCCGGGCACGACTTAAAGGGTTTGCTCCACTTCTCGCTCAAGCGTCTTGGAACTGCGTCAGTGAAGACTTGCGCTTTGTTGAAACGCAAGTGGTTCAACTGGCACCATTGACAACGAGAGAAGGGATCGTGCGATTAGCCGGACCACAACCAGTCTTAAGCAAGCCGTCTGCAACCGTTTTCACGGCCTTGATCGAGGACGGCGGAAGTTGGTATCGATTTTGTGGTCGTCAGTTGAGTGAGGAGTTCATTCGCGAAGCAGTAATCACTGGCGACCGTGTCCGAATTTCCTATTTGGGCTTTGCAAGTATCGACAAGCCTGGACAGCAGTCTAGACATTTCAATCGATTCAGTGTGAACAACTTGTCGCGACTGAATGGCTCATGCGATGAACAGTAGGATGCGCTTCCGCCTCGTTGAGTCGCTTGATGAACTTCACGTCGCGCTCACACATCGTGATCGAGTGAGCGTACAAGTTGAATCATGCGGTGCAACGACCAACTACGAGCTCAAAAAAACATCACACGGCATCAGGCTACGACGTGTGTGTGCATCCGGCAGACACACCGAAGTTCTTGCTTGGGGACAGCTTGCGCAATCGTCGATTGGATACGCCATAGGTCGCGCGAAAGTCACCATTTCTCAATAGACACTCTAATCCTTGGACTACCCCAGCCATTACCTGCAATTTGCGCGCAATTCCGGGGTTAATCTGAGGTTTTCACATCAGACATACCTAATGAAAACTAACGAAATGCCCATAACCGCCGTCATCAAACGAGATGGCAACACAGTCCCATATGATCGGGAAAAGATCCGGCAAGCCATTTTGATGGCATTCTTAAACGACGCCAACGGCGTCGCTCGCAACGGCGCTTCCGGAATCGCTACGCGTGAGAAGGTTGAGGCGGTCACTACCCGAGTTGAGCTTGGCTTAGCACGTCATGGGACTACCACTATCCATATCGAAGCCATTCAGGACATGGTCGAACTTGAGCTGATGCGCTCCGGCGAGCACGAAGTCGCGCGCGATTATGTTTTGTTCCGACATGCTCGGGCCGCGTCGCGGAGCCACCAAACTGTCGTCAAGGAACAGGCAAGAGAGCTTCGAATCAAGCGGGCTAACGGATCCGAATATCCCCTATCACACGAGGCGCTCGCGGCACGAATTGCGTCCACGTGCGCTGGTCGGATTGATCAACGACTTGAGTCACTCTTGCTTGAAGCAGTGATCAAGGATCTGTACAACGGAGCCAGTGAAACCGAAATTGATAAAGCGCTCATCTTGTGTGCCCGTCAATTCGTAGAGCAGGAACCGGCGTTTGCACAAATCGCGGCGTCTTTCGCCCTGAGCAAGCTCAGAGATGAGGCCACTCACGTTCTCGATTTAGATCGGGACGTTCCATACGGCCAGTATTTTGGCGAGTACTTGGTTCACGGCGTGAAGATCGGGCTGCTTAACCCCGATTTGCTCGAATTCGACGTCAATAGACTTGCGGCGGCGCTCGATTCCGAACGTGACATGCAGTTCAACATCCTCGGCCTGCAAACGCTTTATGACCGCTACTTCTTGATCGACCGCACCGGACCGAACGGTGCCGATCGTCGCTTCGAATTGCCACAGGCATTCTTCATGCGCGTCGCGATGGGCCTAGCGCTGAACGAAGCCGACCGCGAAGCGCGCGCCATTGAGTTCTACCAACTGCTGTCGAGCTTCGACTTCATGTCGAGCACGCCAACGCTCTTTAACTCCGCGACGCATCGCTCACAGCTCTCGTCGTGCTACCTCACGACCGTTGCCGATGACCTCGACGGCATCTACGAAGCCATTAAAGAAAACGCACTGCTC
>JAKPSO010000390.1 GCA_029571495.1 Pseudomonadota bacterium | reverse complement strand
GTTATCGGTTTACCGATGCGCTTTGCGCTTTTCCTACCGTCGGTCGCCGCGATCACCAAGGCGGGCGGACGTACTCCCGCGTTGATGTATCTCGCGGGCCTCACGTGCACAGAAGAGACTTTCACGATGAAGGCAGGTGCGCAACGCCGTGCGGCGGAACTTGGGCTCGCGCTCATCATGCCGGACACTAGCCCGCGCGGCGCGGGCATACCGGGCGAAGCGGATGCCTGGGACTTCGGACTCGCCGCGAGTTTCTATTTGGATGCGACCGAAGCGCCGTGGGCGACGCACTACCGAATGGAAACGTATGTCACGACGGAGCTTCTCGCGCTCGTCGCCGAACAGTTGCCGATTGACGCCAAGCGCGTGGGTATCTTCGGACACTCGATGGGCGGGCATGGCGCGCTCACGCTCGCGCTGCGGCACCCGGGAATGTTCAAATCGCTCTCGGCGCTGGCGCCGATCTGCGCGCCGACGCAATGCCCGTGGGGCCAGAAAGCTTTCACGCGATACCTCGGCGCTGACGTTGGGCAATGGGCCGCGCATGATGCATCCGCCCTCATGAGCAAAAACTCAAGCGCACCGTTTCCCGACGGCATCTTGATCGATCAAGGCTTGGCCGACAAATTCTTGGCCGAGCAATTAAACCCCGCGCACTTCGAGGTCGCCTGCAAGCGCGCCGGACAACCGCTCACGGTGCGTCGCCACGCGGGATACGATCACGGCTACTACTTCATTTCCACGTTCATCGACGATCACCTTGAGCATCATGCGAAGACGTTGCTCGGGTCGTAGCCGAACACAGCCGCCTTGATGCCGTTCGCCCTGAGCTTGTCGAAGGGTTTGATTGCATGCCGCGAGGCTTCGACGAGCTCAGCCCGAACGACACTTAGTCAATCCATTTGTCACGAGAAACCCCATGAGCAAAAAACATCCCACCACCGCTTTGATCCACCCCGTTCGCGAAGTGCCTTCTGGCTTTCGTGCGTTGATGCCGGGCACGGAGCGCGCGTCCACTGTGCTCTTCGAGAACGTGAGCAAATGGAAAAACCGCTCGGGTTTTGACGAATCGATTTACACGTACGGCACCAGCGGCACGCCCACGACGCGCGACCTGCAAAACCGCATCGCAGAGTGGGAAGGCGGGTTCGCCAGCGTACTGTTCCCGTCGGGTTTGGCCGCCGTCGCGTACGCATTCCTGCCATTCGTGCGGCCCGGCGATCACGTGCTGATTCCGTCGAATGTGTATGAACCCGTGAAGACGTTGTCCAACGGATTGCTCAAGCAAATCGGCGTAATCGTCGAGCAGTACGATCCACTCGTCGGCGCGGGAATCGCAGCGCTCATCAAACCGAACACGAAACTCGTCTGGGTCGAAACGCCGGGCTCAATTACGATGGAGCTGGCTGACCTGCCGGCCATCGCCAAAGCCGCCCACGCCGCGGGTGCGCTCGTCGCGATTGACAACACTTACACGGCGGGTTGGTATTTGCGCGCGTTTGAATTGGGCGCCGACATTTCGGTGCACGCACTCACTAAGTACCCCGCGGGCCACAGCGATCTCGTCATGGGTTCGATCACCGCTAAAGACGAAGCTACGTGGAAGCGCGTGAAAGACATGGCGCTGCAGACGGGCCAATGCGTGGCACCCGACGATGTGTACTTTGTGTTGCGCGGCCTGCCGACAATGCCAATCCGTATCAAACACGTTGAGCGCGTGGCGCTCGATTTAGCGAAGTGGTTGAAAGCGCAGCCGCAGATCAAAGCGGTGCTTCATCCAGCACTGCCCGATTGCCCCGGCCACGACATTTGGAAGCGTGATTTCACGGGCTCAACGGGCGTCTTCTCCATCGTGTTTCAAGATCAATACGGCGCAGAATCTGCGGCGCGATTCATCGAAGCGCTTGAACTCTTCGGCATCGGCGCAAGCTGGGGTGGTATCGGTTCGCTCGCGCTGACCTATGACCTCACGAAGTCACGCGCGAACTGGCCGCACAAGGGCGCACTCGTTCGGCTCAACATTGGGCTTGAAGACGAAAACGATTTGCGTAATGATTTGGAGCGCGCGCTGAAGGCGCTGTAACTGTCTTGAGTTTGCCTTTGTAGGCGCGGACTTGGCCGCGCTCGCTCGTTGCACCGAGCGACGCCAAGTCGTCGCCTACCATTCAAGTGTTTCAGGGTACCGCAACGCCGCTCCTTTCCGCTCCTTCGGGCGTAGGGGATAACTCAAGGAATCAAGATGACCACCGCATACGACTTCACTGCCAAAGACATCACGGGCAAGCAGCAAAAGCTCTCGAAATACAAAGGCAAAACGCTTTTGATCGTGAACACAGCAAGCAAATGCGGCTTCACGCCGCAGTACAAGGGCTTACAAGCGCTGTACGACAAGTATCACGACGAAGGCCTCGAAGTGCTCGGTTTTCCGTGCAATCAATTCGGGGACCAAGAGCCGGGCGACGCGGCCGAAATCGCGAGCTTTTGCGACTTGAATTACGGCGTGAACTTTCCGATGTTCGCGAAAGTGGATGTGAACGGCGACAACACCGCGCCGCTTTTTGAGCACCTCAAGAAAGCCGCGCCGGGCCTCCTCGGTAGCGAAGCCGTGAAGTGGAATTTCACGAAGTTTCTCGTCACGCCCGACGGCAAGGTCAAACGCTTTGCGCCGACCGACGAACCCGCGTCCTTGGCGAAAGACATTGAGAAGGCGCTCGGCGAGTGACACGCCACCACGCAGTGCACTATGTCGTCATCCCGGCGTAGGTCGGGATCCAGAAAGTGCCAGTACGCACCATGGTGAACTTTGCGGGGCGCAGCGCCTGGATCCCGGCCTTCGCCGGGATGACGATAGGCGTGTTGTCGGCGTCTTATGCCGCCACAGCGCATTCGCAACCACCGCCACAGAAAACGCTTTTTCTCACGGTCAGCGCGGCTGAGTCGACGTTTGATCCCGCGGCGATTGATGACATTCCGTCGAGCGACATCGTCCACCAGATTCTCGAAGCACCGCTGGAATACGACTACTTCGCGCGCCCACCCAAACTCACTTCGCGCACGTCAACGCTCGTCGAAGCATCACCGGACGGCAAGTCGTTCACACTTCGCGTTACTCCGGGCATTTTCTTCACGCCCGACGCCGCATTCAATGGCAAGCCGCGCGAACTCGTCGCAGCGGACTACGTCTATTCGATCAAGCGGCTGCTCGACCCAAAGATCGCGTCGCCCAACTACTATCTCCTCGAAAACAAACTCGTCGGTGGCGACGCGGTGCGCAAGGACGCGGAGAAGACCGGCCGCTTCGACTACGACCGCGAAATCGCCGGACTGCGCGCGTTAGATCGCTACACGTTTCGCGTCGAGCTGCTGCAACCTGACTTCGAGTTTGTCTACAACTTCACGAGTCGATCGTTCGCCGCAGTTGCGCGGGAAGTGATCGAAAAATATCGCGATGAACGCAACCGCGTGCGTGAGCATCCTGTTGGCACCGGCGCCTTCATGCTC
>JAKPSO010000511.1 GCA_029571495.1 Pseudomonadota bacterium | reverse complement strand
CCAAGTCGAGGCAGCGCTCGCCGCCGAGACGACGAACCCGAACCCCGATGCGACAAAGCACGGCGAAATCCTCGCGCATCTTTACGCGGACTTAGAACACATCGGCGGTTACGCGGCGTCTGCGCGTGCGGCGGAACTTCTCGCAGGTTTGGGCTTTGAGCATGAGATGCAGAGCCGACCAGTGTCGACGTTTTCCGGCGGTTGGCGCATGCGTTTGAACCTCGCGCAGGCGCTCATGTGTCGCAGTGATTTGTTGTTGCTTGATGAGCCCACAAACCATCTTGATATCGAAGCGGTGATGTGGCTCGAAGACTGGCTTGCGCGTTACGCGGGTACGATGCTCGTGATTACGCATGATCGCGACTTCATCGACAGCGTCGCCGATCAGGTTTTGTACTTCGACAACGGCAAGCTCAAGCTCTACACCGGCAACTACGCGTCATTCGAAGAGCAGCGCACCGTCGAGCTCGCCGTGCAGCAGGGCGCGTACGAAAAGCAGCAGCGCACGATCAAACACCTCGAATCGTTCATCACGCGCTTCAAAGCGAAAGCGACCAAAGCCGCGCAGGCGCAGAGTCGCATCAAAGCACTCGAGAAGTTGGAGCGCATTTCTGCGGCGCACGTGGACTCACCGTTTACGTTTGCCTTCAAAAAACCCGAGGGCGAACCGCGGCAACTCTTGAAGTTCGAAGACATCAAGCTCGGCTACAGCGCCGATGCACCGCCAATCATCGAGAAGGCGACGTTCTCGCTTCTGCCCAATTCGCGCATCGGTTTGCTCGGCAAAAACGGCGCGGGCAAATCGACGTTGGTGAAAGCTATCGCCGGCGAATTGCGTGAGCTCGCTGGCGAGCGCATCGAAGGCCAGCATCTGAAAATCGCCTACTTCGCGCAGCATCAGTTGGAACAATTGCGCAACGACGAAACGCCGTTGTGGCACATCGATCAGCTCGACAAGAAGCTCATGGAGACGCGTGGCTACCCGCGCGCGCGCGAGCAAGACCTGCGCAATTTTTTGGGCGGATTTGACTTTCGTGGCGACCGCGTCACCGAAAAAGTTGGCGTGTTCTCGGGTGGTGAACGCGCGCGCTTAGTGCTCGCCATGCTGGTGTACGAACGGCCGAATTTGCTGCTGCTCGATGAACCGACGAACCATCTCGATATCGAAATGCGACAAGCGCTCACGCTCGCGTTGCAAGATTATGAAGGGGCATTGGTGGTGGTCGCGCATGACCGGCACATCTTGCGTGCTTGTTGCGATGAGTTATGGTTGGTCGCGGACAAAACGGTGAGGCCTTTCGAGGGCGATCTCGATGATTACCGCGTGTGGTTGCGTGAGCAGCGCAACAAGCCCGTAGCCGCGCCCGCGAAGGTGGCCGACGCAGCGACGAATCCCGCCACCGCGCCGACACCCAGCGCGCCGCGCAAAGACGAAAAGCGCGCCGAGGCCGAAGAGCGGCAACGGCTTGCAACCTTGCGCCGCCCGCTGCAGAAGCGCGTTGACGCGATTGAAAAAGAACTCACGAAGTTCACGAGCGCGCGCGACGCGCTGGACGCGTGGCTCGCGTCTGAAGCTGCGTACGCACCCGAAAACGCACCGACGCTTGGCGACAAAACGCGCGAGCGCGGTGAGCTTGCAGCGAAGATTGCGGTGCTCGAAGAAGAGTGGATGGAGAAGCAGGACGAGATGCAGTGGGTGCGCTAGCGCAATAATCACCTTGGCCGCTCGTGTGCCGAAACCTCGCCTCCGTATCGCCAATTCGTATCGTAGAAAACATGAACTCTGACATCCCTACCATCGATATTTCGCAATTCGACTTGCGCGACAGCCCATCGCTGGCAAAACTCGGACGAGCGCTTGGCGATTGCGCGCGGGGCTTGGGGTTCTTTGTGCTCACGAACCACACGGTGCCCGCGTCGCTGCGCGATCGCGTGTTTGCGCAATCCGCGCAGTTTTTCGCGACTGACGCCACGGCGAAGGCGAAGCTCTCGATACAACACACCGGCAACAATCGCGGCTACGTGGCGCTTGGGGAAGAACGACTCAATTCCGCGATGCCCGGCGACGTCAAGGAGGCGTTCAACATCGGGTGGGATTTGCCCGCTGATCACGCTGAGGTGGTTGCGGGCAAACCGTTTCGCGGTGTCAACGTGTGGCCGGACGCGCAGGCGTTGCCGCAGTTTCGCGCAACGATGCTCGAGTATTTCAACGCGTGCCATCGGTTGGGCTTGCAACTGCATCGCGCGCTCGCGCAAGAGTTGGGCGTTGCCGAAAATTTCTTCGACGACAAACTCGATCAACCGCTGGCGACGTTGCGACTGCTGCACTATCCGCCGCGCCCTGAGCGTTTTGAAGCGGGCCAAATTGGCGCAGGTGAACACACCGATTACGGAAACCTCACGCTGCTGGTCACCGACGACGCGGGCGGGCTTGAAGTGCGTACGCGCGCGGGCGATTGGCTCGCGGTGCCAAATATTCCCGGCGCGATCATTTGCAACATCGGCGACTGCTTGATGCGTTGGACCAATAACGTGTTCATTTCCACGCCGCATCGCGTGGTAAACCCCGTCGGTCGCGAGCGCTTTTCGGTGGCGTTCTTTCTGGATCCCAATCCGGACGCCGTCGTCGCCTGCCTTCCAACCTGCGCAAGCACCCAGCGCCCCGCGAAATACGCGCCGACAACCGGCGCGGCGTATCTCAAAGAGCGGCTCGACGCCACGTACGGTGCGCCCAAATAGATCGGTTAAGAACAGCTTTTTGTGCTGAACGGCGGTAGCACGGTCGTTTGAAGGCGAAAAATGCAGCAATCGACTATATGAAATTTATGGCTCCGAAGGCCGCAGCACAGCCGTTAGCGCGAAAAAGGTGTTGGCGCAATGTCCCGACGGGCACGCGCGACGTTTGCTAATCCAGCGCGGCAGGTACTCGCCCTGCGTTTCTAGCTCAATCGGCTCGTCAAGACGCGCATCCGAATAATCGAGCACGCGGCTAATGCGCTGCGCGTATTCGTGCTGCGGCAGGCGCGTAACCGGCAGACGCGGGCGAGGCCGTTACATCGCCGCTTGAGAAATGCGCACGGCGCTGCCGGTCCGCGCGCTTGCCGCGAGCGCCTCCAGGGCCAACGCGATGTCGATCGATTCGGCGGGCG
>JAKPSO010000359.1 GCA_029571495.1 Pseudomonadota bacterium | reverse complement strand
GCGTCGGTCTCGAGGTCGACGCTTGGCGGAGTTCCTCGCGGCAGCGTAAAGGTCACGCATGCGCCACCTTCTGCAGGATTGCTCGCCGTGATTTGACCGCCGTGCGCCTCAATGACCGCGCGGCAAATCGCCAAACCAACGCCCATGCCGGAGACGTGCCCCTCCTGCACGCCACGCTCAAAGAGCAAGAAGATTCGCTCGAGACGGTCCGGCGGAAAACCGAGGCCCTCATTGCGAACAGTGACGATGATTTCTGACGGAGAAGCCACGGCTTGCAGTCGGATGTCGCTGCCAGAAGCAGAGTACTTTGCCGCGTTTTCGAGCAGATTGCACAACGCGCGCTCGATCAGAACCGCATCAATATTCACGAGCGGCACGTCAGGTGAGATCTCGACAACGACACGATGTGCGCGGCATGCGGCGGCCGCGAATCGCAAGCTCGCACCGACGACCTCGTCGAGCGGCTGCCATTCGCGGTGCAACGTGACATGGCCCGCCTGCATGCGCGCCATGTCCAGCAAATTGGTGACCATTCCGTTGAGTTGAAGACTTTGATCGCGAATGGCGGTGGCGGTTTCCTTGATGTGAGGCGCGTCCGTAGGGGCATCGGTCACCAACGTGTCGGCAAGGCCGTAGAGGGCCGTCAACGGCGTCCGAATGTCGTGCGACAGCGCGGCGAGTATGCTGCTGCGTAGTCGCTCGCTTTGAATTTCGAGATCCGTTTTGTTGGCGACTTCGACGTAGTGCAGGCGCTCGACCGCTGTTGTAACGAGCGAAGCGACGGCGCGTAGCAGCGACGTATGGTGCGACAACTGTTCACCTGCCGATTCGGCTGCTGCCGCGATGAGTACCCCGCGATGCCGCGTGGCGCCGATAAGTGGCAAGAGCAGTCGTTCGCCATCGTCACGGCCCAACTCGCGCGCATCCATCATGGTGCCGGACTCAAATACTGCGCGCGCGGCACTGCGCTCCGTGCTTGAGAGGGCAACGCGAGAGGTTTCTCGCCCCACGACCACGAGCTCGCCTGAATCTCCGATGAGCAAAACCGTGGCGCGCGCCTTGAGTTGTTGGCGGAAAAACGTCGATAAGGCTTCGGTCGTTTGTTCAAGGTTTAACGCACCCGCCAACTCCTGCGCGAGGCGATACAAGCCCGCCTGCTCGTCAGCGTGGCGCTGGGCGTCATCCGCCCGTTCTTTCACCGCTGTCGTTAGGTGCCCAATTGTTAGTGCGACGCAGAGCATGACTACGAAAGTAACGAGATATTGCCCGTCACTTACTGCGAACGAGAACTTCGGAGGAACGAAGAAGAAGTCAAACAATGCCACGCTTAGGAAGGCCGCAATAACGGCCGCTCGCCGTCCAAAGACCAGCGCGACAATGACCACGCTCAACAAGAAAATCATCACGATGTTGACGTTATCAAGCCAACGCGATAGCGGCCACGCAACCAGTGCCGTTAGCGCGCATACGCCAGCGGCACCAACGCCCGCATGCCAGCCGAGTGGCGGTGAGCTAGGTGGGTGGCGTGTGCTTGTCATGGGACTCAGGTCAAAACTCGATGCCGCGAAGCGTAGATTGATGGGCGTAAATCTGGCGACAATTCTGGTCCTTATCGTGTAAAAAAGTCGTAAATACAGAGACTTCATGACAGAACCGACCGAATCATTGCAGACGATTACTCGCGCGGTTTCAGCGTTTGAATGCGTTGTGCTGCGTGGATTGCCGGGCAGCGGAAAGAGCACGCTCGCGAGTTACTTGGCACATTCATTGGGTTTTGTGCATCTTGAAGCAGATAGTCACTTCGTCGTCGATGGAACGTATGTCTTCGATCCGTCTCGGGCGGCCGATGCACATGCCGTTGTGGTGCGCGACGCGCTGACTGCGATGCAATCGGGACGCCGTGTGGCGGTGGCCAATACGCATGTTCGCCTTTGGGAGATGGCGGGCGTCGTTGGGGCTGCTCGCCTCGCGGGTCGTCGCTGGTGTGTGGTCGAATGTCGGGGAAACTGGGACAACATTCACGCCGTGCCGGCATCCGCGATGCAGGCGATGCGTCTGCGGTGGGAGGCACTTCCGGCAGAATTCGGGGCTATCAGTTTCACTTTTCCCTGAATCGCTTCCCTTCGGCGCAATGTTGCGTCTTGAAATTCGCAGATTTGGGCCCAAATCCCCCGCTAACTCAATGGTTTTCAATCGTCGCGGCCCGAGATGCTGCGGTGATGATGTTCGACAAGCATGGCAAAAAAAGACTTCTACACACTTCTTGGCGTTGATCGATCGGCGTCCGAGGACGACATCAAAAAAGCGTATCGCAAGCTCGCCATGAAGTACCACCCGGACCGCAATCCGGGCGACAAAGCGTCAGAGGAAAATTTCAAGGAGGCGAAAGAAGCCTATGAAATTTTGTCCGATCCCAAGAAGCGCGCCGCGTACGATCAGTACGGTCACGCGGGCGTGGACCCACAAGCGGCAGGCGCCGGCGGCTTTGCCGGCGGGAATTTCGGGGATGCGTTCGGCGACATCTTTGGCGAGATTTTCGGTGGTGGCCGCGGGCGTCAGCAGCGCGCTGATTCGCCGTTTCGCGGCTCGGACTTGCGGTACAACCTAGAAATTACGCTCGAAGAAGCCGCGCGTGGCACCACCACCAAGCTACGGATTCCGAGCACCGAAACGTGCGAAGTCTGTCACGGCACAGGCGCAGAAAAAGGCCACGATCCGGAAACCTGCCCGACCTGCAAAGGCGCTGGCGTTGTGCGAGTGTCGCAGGGTTTTTTCTCGGTGCAACAAACCTGCCCGCAGTGCCGCGGCAGCGGAAAAATCATCAAACATCCGTGCAAAGCGTGTCACGGGGCCGGTACTAAGAAAACGTCGAAGACGCTGGAAGTCAAGATTCCTGCCGGCGTTGACACGGATGATCGTATTCGCCTCGCGGGCGAGGGCGAAGCGGGCACCAATGGCGGCCCGCCGGGCGACTTGTATGTCGTTGTACAGCTCAAACCCCACGCGGTGTTCCAGCGCGACGCAGCGGATTTGCATTGCGAAATGCCGATCTCGTTCGCGACCGCGTCACTCGGCGGCGAACTGGAAATTCCCACGCTCGATGGCAAGGCCTTGTTAAAGATTCCTGCGGAGACGCAATCGGGCCAGGTGTTTCGGCTGAAGAACAAGGGGATTCGTCCCGTGCGAGGCAGCGTCACAGGCGACTTGTATTGTCACGTGCAGATCGAGACGCCGGTTAATCTGACGTCGCGACA
This sequence comes from Pseudomonadota bacterium, assembly GCA_029571495.1. Lineage (GTDB taxonomy): Bacteria > Pseudomonadota > Gammaproteobacteria > Burkholderiales > Casimicrobiaceae > Casimicrobium. The sequence goes on along the minus strand of JAKPSO010000359.1, from coordinate 1,076 downwards.
AAAGGAGCTCTTGCGAGAGTTCGAGGAAATTCGCGCCTCGAACGCTGCGAAACAAAGCCCTAAGCAAAAAGGCTTTTTCGACAAGCTAAAAGACTTCTTCGAGAAGTAAACCGATGCCACACCGCTGCTGCGTACGGACGGCGCGGTGATAAAGTCATCGTGTTTTTTTGACAGGGCGTTTCGCGAAATGCCCGATGGCATTTCGTATGACCGATCCTCGTTCCGAGAGCAGACCTGAGGTTGCGCCGCCGGTGATTCCATCGGGTGCCCGTTCGCCGCGCGCGCTTCGCCTGCGCACGTTGTTGACGGTGCCGTTTGTTTTGCTGATCGTGATTCCAGCGCTGATCATCGCGGGGACCTCGCTGTACACGGGGCTGCGCGCAGTTGACGTTTTGTCCCGTCAGCTGATGGAAGATATTTCCGCTCGCGTTGGTCAGGCTGCCGTGCACCAACTCGAAGAAGCCGCAGTGACGCTGCGCGCGACCTTCCCAAGCAACGACGAAAACCACGGCGCGTCCATCGGCGTCTTCTCCGATGATGACCAGCTTGAACGCAAACTTTTTGAATTAACCGCGGGTACGCGCACCTCGAGCTATATGTACTTCGGGCGCGAAGACGGCAGTTTCGTCGGCGTTGATCGCGGTCGTCCCGGCGCGCGTGCCGCGGCGACTGTTCGCTTGCAGGCCCCCGGATCGGTGCCGCGTAAAAACTACACCGCGCGCGTGCCTGGAGACCGGTCGCGCTTGGTGGAAGTGGAAGAGCGCGTGTTCGAAGCCCGCGAACGTCCGTGGTATCAGTCGGCCAAGAGCACGCAACGATTGGTTTGGACTAAGGTGTACGCGTCATTCGCCTCCGGCGCGCTGGTGACCACGGCTGCGCAGCCAGTGCTCACAAAGGCTGGAACCTTGTATGGGGTGCTCGCGGCGAACGTAGAGCTCTCGGAATTGAGCGCGTTCATGAAGAGCGTCGCCGTTAGCGCCAACGGGGTCGCGTTCATCGTCGATCGCGACGGCATGCTTGTTGCGTCGTCGACGCCTGAGTCGCCATTTCGCGTGGAGAACGGTGTGCAAATTCGC
>JAKPSO010000345.1 GCA_029571495.1 Pseudomonadota bacterium | reverse complement strand
GTCCATGCGCATGTCAAGCGGCCCGTCGCGCATGAAGCTAAAGCCACGCGACGCGTCGTCGAGTTGAGGTGACGAAACCCCGATGTCAAGCAAAATGCCGTCGACTTTAGTAACGCTGACCGATGCGAGCGCCGAGGCCATGTCGCCGAAATGCGCTGCGATGAAACCAAAGCGCTCATCTGCGATGCCGCGCGCAGCGACGGCCGCTGCTGCGTCGCGGTCGATCGCGATGAGCCGCGCGCTGGCAGGCATGCGGCGAAGCAGTTCTCGGCTGTGACCGCCGCGACCGAACGTGCCGTCGACGAGTGTGCCACCACGTTCAGGCAACAGCGCGTCGCAGGCCTCTCGTAACAGGACAGAGATATGGGTTTCCGGTGCGAGCATCCTGCGTCTCTCATGCCGGATTGCCGGGATACGTCACCGGCAGGCCATCACGGTCGATGCGACGCGCAAGCTCTTTTTGTTCAAGCCAACCTGCTTCGCTCCAAAGCTCGAAACGATCGTCTTGTCCAATCATCTGCACTTTGCGATCAAGCTTCGCGTGATCACGCAGCTCCGGCGTCAGCAATAAGCGACCCGCGCCGTCGATTTCGCAATCAAGTTTGCAGCCGAGCCAAACGCGCTTAAGCGGCTTCGTCGATTTGTCGTCCACCGACAAGCTGCGCACGTAATCCTCGAAGGGTTTCCAATCTTGCGGCGTGAACAAGAGCAAGCATCCGCTCGGGTCGCCAGTGAGCACAACGTTCGATCCCAACGCAGCGCGATAGCGCGTGGGGATCGTCAAACGACCCTTCGCGTCAAGGCTGAGATTGGAGGCTCCGGTAAACATAGCCCTGATTATCCACTTTTTTTCACTTTCTCCCCACTTTTATGCACAACGATTTCAAATTAGGATGTTTCCCGTAAAAGTCTTGTTTTTCAATAAGTTAGGCCCATCTTTTGAAGCATCCCGAAACGAAAAAAGCTATTGAAAATAGCGAGTTATGCACAACTTCAAAAGTACCTTCTCAAGTAGGCAAAAAACCACGCCTTGCGCCCGTGCGATCGAATCGACTTTCGAAAAAATCGGGCTCCGCGCACCGATGCGCGGTCGTTAGGGCCGAAAAGCTGTTTGATCATAGGCCGCGCGAAATTCGCTGAAAAGCGGGGGTTTTTGTGGTGTTTCGTACTGTTTTTGGCTGAAAAGCCTCTTTTGCGCGATGCGCGAGACTCGCGGCAGGCTGAGGCAGCGTTTCCTGCGATCGCATCGAAACGCGATGCGTGAGTGAAATAGATTGTTACCTTTCGCCGCTAGGAAGATTTCGACGAATCCGCGACACTTTCCAAACGGACGCCGACCACGAGTCGCCACACAGTTACCGCATCACGCTACTGGGGAACACCATGCGCAAGTCTTTTTTCCGGCGAACGCTCTTCGCATTTGCTACCGTCACCGCACTCATCGGCGCGCAGCCGACACAGGCCGCAGAGCCCGCGGCAACGATCGTTGAATTCATCAACGCGCCGCTCAACAAGTACTACATCACTGCGATACCCAGTGAATGGTCGCTTCTGGACGGCGCAGCAAACATCGGCTGGAAGCGCACGGGCGTGACCTACTCGGCGTACGCTGCGGGACAGGACAGCTCCGCGCTGCCCGTGTGTCGCTACTTCTCGCCGTCGGTTGCATCGCACTTTTTTAGTGTCAACAAATCGGAATGCGATCTGCTTGCGTCGCGCCCCGATTTGTTCGTCAACGAAGGCGTCGCGTGGTACGCGATGGCCCCCACAAGCGGCACCTGCGCTTCCGGCACGACGAGCCTGTTCCGCACGTTTAACAACGGCGGCAACGGTCCCGCTAACCATCGTTACTTCGCCGACTACACCTTCTACCAAACGTATGCGGCAAAGGGTTACGCGCTGGAAGGTTTGGCCATGTGCTTGCCGCAATCGTCTGGCGAAAAGCGCGCGGACGCCTCGCGTCTACTTTTCCAAGCCACGTTCGGTGCTCGCCCCAACGACATCGACACGGTCGTTGCTCGTGGTGTGAGCGGTTGGATAGACGACCAATTCAACGCTGCCCCATCGCGCTACACCGCGCGCGACTGGATGCCGATCAACAGACCCGACACCTGCATCAACGACACCACGCCGCCGCTCACCGCGACGAGCTATTGCCAGCGCGATAACTATGGACTCTTCCAACCGCAGCGTGAATTTTTCCAACAGGCGATCAACAATTCTGATCAATTGCGCCAGCGCACCGCGTGGGCGTGGTCGCAACTCTTCGTAACCTCTGGCATTGATGTGCCGATGGCTTATGGCATGGCTGACTATCAGCAAATGCTGCGCGAGAACGCGTTTTCCAACTACCGATCTTTGATGCAAAGCGTCACCCTGCACGGCGCGATGGGCCGTTACCTCGACATGGTGAATAACCTCAAGCCGAACACCGCCACGGGTGTTGCGCCGAATGAGAACTACGCGCGTGAATTGATGCAACTCTTTTCGCTGGGTCTCTACCAACTCAATAACGATGGCACCAAGAAACTCGACAAGAACGGACAACCCATCGATGCGTACTCGCAAGACGACGTCGAAAATCTCGCGCATATTTTCACGGGTTGGACTTACCCTACCGTGCCCGGACAGGTGCCCGGAACGCTCAATCGTGCGGCCAACCTTAAGGGCGCGATGGAAGAGCGCAGCGCGCAGCACGACTACACCACGCAAACGCTGATCGGCAGCACGATTTCTGGTTCGCTCACACAGTCGCAACGCCTTAACGCATCCCTTGACGTCATCTTCAATCACGCAAACGTGCCGCCGTTCGTCGCGATGCATTTCATCAAGCAATTCGTCACTGGCCAGCCATCGCCAAGTTACGTGGATCGCGTCGCCAAAGTATTCCAAAACAACGGCAGCGGCGTGCGTGGTGATATGAAAGCGGTGATCCGTGCAGTGCTCACCGACATCGAAGCGCGCGGCGCTACGAAGTGGACGCCGAACTACGGCCATCAAAGCGAACCTGTGCTCGCGATCACGCGTCTCGCACGTGCGATGGGCGCGCAAACCGATGGCGTGTTCTTCCGCAATACAACGGCGAACTCCGGACAAACCGTGTTCATTTCGCCGACAGTTTTCAACTACTACCCGCCCGATTACATGCTGAGCGCGAGCGGCGTGGTCTCGCCTGAATTCGCGATCTACAACACCACCTCTGCGATTAATCGCGTAAACATGGCGTACTCAACCGTCTACGGCACGATCAATCCAGACGCAACAGTCTACGGCGCGACCGGAACACAGTTTGACCTCACGCCTTACACATCGGTCGCCGCCAACAGCACGGCGCTCCTCGACAAAATCAACGACGTACTATTCGCCGGCCGAATGACGGCGACCACTCGCGCGACGATGAAAACCGCGATTGATACGGTCGCTGCGACCGACACCACAGGCCGCACGCGTATGGCGCTCTACCTCGCGAGCGCTGCCCCTGAAACTCAAGTACTTCGCTAACAGGAGATACGACTCATGAAACATACTCGTCGTGATTTTCTCCACACGCTCACCGCTGGCGCAACGCTCGCTTCACTCACGCGCTTGGGCGTCTCGCCCGCACTTGCGCAATCGGTCACCGACTACAAAGCCCTCGTCTGCGTGTTTCTGTATGGCGGATGCGACGCAAACAACGTGATCATCGGTGCCGACACCGCGGGCTACGCCGCGTACAACGCCGTGCGCGGTGCGTCGAGCGGCATCAACATTACGCAAAGCGAACTGCTGCAATTTCAGCCGAAGAACAGCACGCGCGTTTTCGGCATGCATCCGTCACTTACCAAGATTCACCCGCTTTTTGCCTCTGGGCAGCTCGCGGTGATTGCCAACACAGGGCCACTCAATCGCCCACTGACGATGGCACAGTACAAGGCGGGGACGGACCTGCCATATCAACTGTTCTCGCACGCGGACCAGCAAGCGCAGTGGCAATCGTCGATCTCCGATGAGCTATCGCGCAGCGGCTGGGGCGGACGTATCGCCGACGCCGTGAAATCCATGAATGGCACCGCCGCGATGCCAGTGATGACATCCATCGCGGGCAACGTGCTCTTCGGTCAAGGCAGCGCCACGAGCGCGCTGACGCTCCCATCGAGCGGCACGTTTGGGCTCTCAGACACGGCCACCAACGCCACGGCGCGCGCGCGTCAACAAGCACTCGCAGCGCTGTTAGGCGAAGGCCGCGAACACACGCTTGTCGCCGAAACGGCCGATGGCCTCGCCAACGCGATCAATCTTTCTGCGATCGTCAACCCGGTCATCAGCGCCACCAACACGACGGTGCAATCACTGTTTACTACCAACGGCAATTCGCTCGCCGCGCAGTTGCAACAGGTCGCCAAACTCATCGCCGCGCGCGACACCTTCGGCGTCAAGCGGCAGGTGTTTTTCGTTTCGCTCGGCGGTTTTGATACGCACACCAACCAGCTCGCGACACAGGTCACGTTGCTCTCACAGGTCGACAGCGCGATGCGCTCGTTCTACGACGCAACGCTCGCGCTCGGCGTTGCCGACAAAGTCACGACGTTTACGCAAACCGATTTCGGCCGCACGTTCAAACCCGCCGCGGGCGGCGGCTCCGACCACGCCTGGGGCAATCACCACTTCATCATGGGCGGCGCGGTCAAAGGCGGCGCGATGTACGGCGCCTTCCCAACGACCACGCTGAGCGGTCCCGACGATGTGTCCTCCGAAGGTCGCTGGCTGCCCACTACCTCGGTCGATCAGTACGTCGCAACGCTCGCGACGTGGTTCGGCGTGCCCGCAGCGCAACTCACAAGCGTCGC
>JAKPSO010000339.1 GCA_029571495.1 Pseudomonadota bacterium | reverse complement strand
AGCAGCGGTCAAAGCTTGATGTCTTGGATCCGACCGGTGCTGACCTTTGCGTTGCCACTTCTGGCGATTGCGATGGTGCTCTCGAACGCGCTTTCTCCGTGGGCCGAGCGACGCACGATCGAGTTTCGGCGCGTCCTCGATGCGCGCGATGACCTCTCCGTTGTGGCACCGGGCATCTTTCAAGAGATGCGGAAAAACAAGCAAGTCTTCTTCATCGAGAGCGTCAACCTCCTCGATGGCGACATCAAGAATGTATTTGTGTTCTCGGACGACCCCGCGGGGCCTTCGGTCATTCGCGCGGAACGCGGGCGGCTAACGACGAAGGAGAGCGGCGACAAATACGTCGAGCTTGAAAACGGAAATCGCGTCAAACGCGTGAGCGTGAAGGCCGCACCGAATGAATATGAGTTGGCCAGTTTCGGCCGCTACGGTATTCGGATGTCGGGAAACGATGTGAAGGATGATCCGCTAGAGGAACGCGCGAAAGACACGTTAACCTTGTTGCGCGAAGGCGAGCCGTCGGGCCTTGGGCAAGTGTTCTATCGGCTCTCCGTGCCGCTTGCTGGCATCTCGTTGGTGCTTCTCGCCATTCCGTTGGCGTACGTGAATCCGCGCCTAGGACGTTCGATCAATTTGATCATCGCGATCTTGTTATTGATGATCACGCTCAACTTGATGAACGTGGTGCAAACGAAGATCGGCAGCCAAGTGATCTCGTTACCTGCGGCGCTGGTCCTGTTCCACGCGGCGCTCGCTGCGGTCGTCGGCGCGGTGTTTTATCGTCGCTACCGCGGTGCGGTGTTCGGTGTTCGACGTGCGCCGAGGGCGGGTCCGTCGGTATGAAGACGCTCAATCGATACATGGCGAAAGAGGTCGCGCTATCCGTCCTCATGGTGCTGGCGGCGCTTCTCATGCTGTGGGTCTTTTATGACTTGCTTGCTGAGTTGGGCGCGCTGAAAGCCCTCAACGGCGCGCAGTTTGCAGTGTTAGTCGCCGCAACGGTTCCCGGGCATCTCTACGAGCTTCTGCCGGTCGCTGCGCTAATCGGCACGCTGTTCACGCTTGCACAACTTGCGGGTAACAGCGAATACAGCGTCATGCGCACCTCCGGCGTCTCCATCCTGCAGGTCGCGAGCGTGCTACTGGGCGTCAGCCTTGTCATCGCTGTTGTCGTCTTCGTCGTGGGCGAGTATGTGGTGCCGCGCGCTGAGCAGGTGATTCTGCGCGTGCGTGCGTTTTCTGGAACTACGCAGTTTGTGGCCCGACCGTTCGAATCGGGGTTCTGGTTCAAGGACGGCAACACCTTTATCAACATTGGCAGCGTATTGCCAGACGGCGCGTTGCGCCGCGTGCGCATTTTTGAGTATGCCGACAACACTCACCTGGGGCGCTCGTTGATCGCGGAGAGCGGGGCATTTGAGATCGGTCAGCAGTGGCGACTTGACCGAGTGACCGAGACCACATTCAAAACCAATGTCACCGTACAACAGCACCCGAACATGACATGGAACACGGTTCTCACGCCGAACATGCTCTCGGTGCTTCAAGTCGAACCTGAACGCCTCTCGATTGCAGGGCTGTGGGAGTACATCGGGCATCTGCGCGCAAACAAGCAAGACGCGCGACGGTTTGAGGTTGCGCTATGGGGCAAGTTTTTCTACCCGCTCGCGACCTGTGTGCTGATGCTTTTGGCGTTGCCGTTCGCGCAGATTCAGCAACGCGCTGGCGGAGTGGGCATGCGTATCTTCGTCGGCATCTTGTTGGGCCTGGTGTTCATCGTGTGCAACAAGCTCTTTTCGTATCTCGCTTTGCTACACGAATGGCCCCCGTTCCTCGGAGCGATCTTGCCCGGCATCATCTTCCTGTCGGCAGGCGCGGTGATGCTCTATCGCTTGGAGCGACGTTAGCAACTGACGCACTCAGCTTTTTGCGTACTCAACACACGTAACGGCAGACAAAAAAAAGCACCCGAAGGTGCTTCTTTTTGCGCCGCGAACCGCTGATTACTCGACGGTCACTACGAACGGAACGATGTTCGCGCGGAATTCACCACGCGAAAACCACCCATTACTCTGCTGCGACGAACGGAACGATGTTCGCGCGGATTTAACCACGCGAAAACCAGCCGTTACTCTGCTGCGACGAACGGAACGATGTTCGCGCGGAATTCACCACGCGAAAACCAGCCGTTACTCTGCTGCGACGAACGGAACGATGTTCGCGTAAGTGCGATTTTTCTCGCCCTTGACTACGAACTGAACGGTTCCCATTACGGTTGCGAACAGGGTGTGGTCTTTGCCCATACCGACGTTGACGCCAGGATGGATGGTCGTGCCGCGCTGACGCATGATGATCGTGCCAGCGTTAATCAATTGGCCGCCGTAGCGTTTAACGCCAAGACGTTTCGATTCGGAATCGCGACCGTTGCGGGTTGAGCCGCCGCCTTTTTTATGTGCCATGGTTTACTCCAATCGCCTCTTAATTACTTGCGAACGCCGCCGACGAGCTCTTCGGTGAGCTTGTCGAAAGCAGCCCAGTCGCCCTTAGCAGCCAGAGCAGCTTGCTCAGGCCAGGTTTCTGGCTTAGCCATGTTGAACTTGCTGCCCGCAGCGGTCAGCACGTCTTGCAGCTTGTCCGGAGCGGCTTTGGCCACTGCGTCGAACGTGGCGTAGCCAGCGTCAACGAGCAAACCAGCAATCTTCGGACCGATACCTTCGATCAGTTCGAGATCGTCGCTACCGTCGCGCTTCTTGCCGCGAACTTTGGCCGATTTTTTCGCAGCAGGCGCTGCGGCGACCGCAGCACCAGCGGCAGCAAGTGCCAAAGGAGCGCTCACCGCAGGCGCGTCGGCCTTGGCGAGTTCGGCACCGTTGGCACCGTAAATAGCCGAGAAGAACACTTCGGTGTAGTTCTGACGGTGACCGCCATGACGCTGATAGTGTTTACGACGACGCATCTTGAAGATGGTGACTTTTTCACCACGGCCGTGCGAAACGACCGTTGCATCGACTTTTGCCCCTGAGACCAGAGGCGCGCCAAACACTACATCCGAGCCCGCGCCAACGGCGAGAACTTGATCAAAAGTGATGGTTGCGCCGATGTCTGCAGGTATCTGTTCTACCTTTAATTTTTGGCCAGCGGAGATACGATACTGCTTTCCGCCGGTTTTTATGACCGCATACATTGTTAGGCTTACCTTTGAATTGTTTAGATTCCTTACCCGTTTGGCCCGTTAACCATAGCTAACGCGCTCGAACCGAGCGAAAGGAACCTAGAAGTATAGACCAAATCCGGGGCTTTTTCCAGCCCTTTTGGTGCGCCGCAGCGTTCGTTACAGATTTTCAGAGCCACCCACGGCGCGGAACCGTTCCGGGGCGGCGTCCGCTTGACGTGGCGCAGAGCTCATGAGCTACCGCGTCGCTACAATTTCGAGGATGTACACCGAACGCAGCCGGCCCGCTCACGCCCCCTCCTCCCCGGCCCCCGCTATCACTCCCTCCAGCGCCCCCGTTAGCGCCGCGGCGGGCCTGCGTGAGCACTTGCTGCCGGAGCTGGCGTTGCTTGATGCGCGGCTCATTGCCACGCTGGACTCTGACGTCGCACTGGTGCGCTCGATCGCCGAATACATCGTTTCCGCGGGCGGCAAGCGCCTGCGGCCAGTGCTGGTCTTTTTGTCGGCGCAAGCGCTGGGCACCGATTCGCGCTCGCCGCTGATCGTCGATCTCGCTGCAACGATCGAACTCATTCACACAGCCACCTTGCTACACGACGACGTGGTCGACGAGTCGGACCTGCGTCGTGGTCGCGCCACCGCCAACGCGCAATTTGGCAACGCGGCCAGCGTATTGGTCGGGGACTTTTTGTACAGCCGCGCGTTTCAGGTGATGGTCGGCACCGGCCAAATGCGGGTGCTCGAATTGCTGTCTGAGGCGACCAACCGCATCGCCGAAGGCGAAGTCATGCAGCTCATGGCGCTCGGCAACCTTGATTTGACCGAGGCCGATTACATGCGGGTGATCGAGGCCAAGACCGCAAAGCTCTTCGAAGCGGCGGGCGCGCTTGGTGCCATTGCGTCGGGTGCCGACGCCAAAACCGAGCGCGCGCTTTCCGAATACGCGCGCCGACTTGGTGTCGCGTTTCAGATCGCCGACGACGTGCTGGATTACCGCGGCGACGCCGACACGTTGGGTAAGAGTTTGGGCGACGATTTGGCCGAAGGCAAATTGACCCTGCCCATCATCATGGCGCTGCAACGCGGCACGCCTGCGGGCAAAGCGCTGGTGCGTGAAGTGTTGGCGACGCCACATGCGATCGATCCGAGGCAATTTCGCGAGGTGCTGGACGTGTTGGAGTCGTGCGGCGCGCTCGACGACAGCCTCGAAAAAGCGCGGACCGAAGCGATGGCCGCGGCCGCCGAAATCGCCCATTTGCCCGACACAATGGCGAAAAAATGGATGCTAGAATTGTGCGGATACGCAGTGAAGCGCAACGCTTAGCTGACGTTTTTAAGCGCTGATTCCGCAGCCCTCTAGTACGAGACATCGCTGCCGCATCGGCCACCTGTCGGGGTGTAGCTTAGCCTGGTAGAGCGCTACGTTCGGGACGTAGAGGCCGGAGGTTCGAATCCTCTCACCCCGACCAATTTCCCCTCTCTGATGCACGTGCCGCCCATTCGCGCGCCGAGGCAGATTCGCGCGTCTACGCAACGTGACGTCCGGCAAAAAATCCGGCACGAAGCACTGCAAAATCGCACGCGACTGATACCCTTGAGCCATGAATGACAGCGCTACCATGCAAAGCTACAGCGCGAGCTTTCACAACCGTGCGCCCGACCCAATCGCCGCCCTGCGCCTATCAACCGCAACAACAAAGATGGTCCCATGAGCCGCAAAACCTACGATCAACTCCGCAGCGCGCGCTGGTTCGCGCCGGACGATTTCCGCTCGTTCGGACACCGCTCGCGTGCGATGCAGATGGGCTACGACCACGCTGACTGGGCGGGCAAACCGGTGATCGCGATCATCAACACGTGGAGCGATATCAACAACTGTCACTCGCATTTCAAGCAACGCGTGGAAGACGTCAAACGCGGCGTGTTGCAGGCTGGCGGATTTCCGTTGGAGCTACCCGCGATATCGCTTGCCGAGAGTTTTGTGAAGCCGACGACGATGCTCTATCGAAATCTGCTTGCAATTGAAACGGAAGAGCTTCTGCGCAGTCATCCCGTCGATGGCGCGGTGTTGATGGGCGGTTGCGATAAAACCACGCCGGGCTTGCTGATGGGTGCCATCAGCATGAACATTCCGTGCATCTATCTGCCCGCCGGGCCGATGTTGCGGGGGAACTGGAAGGGCAAGACGCTGGGCTCGGGCTCAGACGCATTTAAGTATTGGGACGAGCGCCGTGCGGGCAATATCACGCAAACGCAATGGCTCGAAGTGGAA
>JAKPSO010000312.1 GCA_029571495.1 Pseudomonadota bacterium | reverse complement strand
CGCTACATCGGTGACTACAACCACGCGATCCTTTCCACGCGCGCATCCGGCACCGGCAACAGCGCGCGTTCGTTGGTGTTCGCCGACGGCATCCAACTCTCGAACCTGCTCGGCAACGGCGTCGGTGGCCTTAGCTTCACACCCCGCTGGGGTTTGGTGACACCTGAGGAAATCGAACGCGTGGACGTGATGTACGGCCCATTCTCTGCGGCCTACAGCGGCAACTCCGTCGGCGCGGTCGTTGACTATGTGACACGCATGCCGACCAAATTCGAGGCGCATGTTGCGACCGGTTACACGGTGCAGCCGTTCAACTTGTATTCCACCGACAGCAATTACAAAGCATGGAACGCCAGCGCTTCCGTCGGAAATAAGTCGGGCAATTTCTCGTATTGGATCAATTACAACCATAGTGATAGCAGCGGTCAGCCATTGACCTTCGCCACGCGCCTGCGCAGCGCGGGCGTGGCAAGCACCTCCGGCACCGCGGTTACCGGCGCGATCCTCGATGCCAACAACGCCAACGCACCCTGGTTCATCCTCGGGACCGGCACGCAGTACGACACCGCTCAGGATCATGTGAAAGCAAAGATCGCTTACGACTTCTCACCAACGATGCGCGCGACGTATACGTTCGGCGTTTGGCAGAACTCGTCCGATGGCAACCCGGTTTCCTACCTTCGCGATGCCTCGGGCAATCCGGTCTACAGCGGGCCAGTCAACATTGGTGGCCTTGCGTACACGGGCGGCAGCGCTCTGACTGGCGGCGACTTTGTCAAAAATCATCAGGACATCACTCATTACATCCACGGCCTGACCTTCAAGACCAACACCAAGAGCACTTGGGATTGGGAAGTTGCTGCGAGCCTATACGACTACAACAAGGATTTGTTGCGCGCGAATACGGCGAGCAACCCGCTGCCCGGCGCGGCTAACGGCGGCGCTGGCACGATCACCGATGGCAGCGGCACCGGCTGGAGCACGCTAGCTGCGCGCGGCACATGGCGCCCCTTTGGCGCCGGCGGTGCGCACGTCGCAGAAGGCGGAGTGCAGCAAGACAGCTACAAGCTGCGCTACCGCGTGTCCGCCATCGCGGGTAACTGGATGGTCGATGCGCCGGGCACGTTGAACAACAACGTACGCGGCGATACGCAACTAACGAGCGTGTGGGCGCAAGACACATGGTCGTTTGCGCCGCAGTGGAAGACTGTCGTCGGGCTTCGTGCAGAAAGTTGGAAAGCAAGCAACGGTGCGACATCGTTCTCGGCCGCCAACTCGCTGAACTATCCGGATCGCAGCGAGCACTTTGTGTCGCCAAAAGCGGCAATCTCGTTCCAAGTCACCCCCGACACCGTACTCAAGGGTTCACTCGGACGCGCCGTGCGTTTCCCGACTGTTGCGGAGCTGTACGGCGCGACGTCCACCACGAACTCCCAGTACATCAACGATCCGAACCTTCGACCCGAAAAATCGTGGACTGGCGAGTTGAGCGCAGAGAAGGACATCGGTAACGGAACATTGCGCGCTACGTTTTTTGCGGAAGACGTGAAGGATTCGCTGTACTCGCAAACGATCCTCGACCCCGTCGCGAACAAAAACATTTCGCGCGTGCAAAACATCGGCCGCATCGCCACCAGCGGCGTCGAGATCGCGTACAGCGGCAACAACGTCTTCGTGCGCAACCTTGACCTCAACGCTAGCGTGACCTACGCCGATTCGATCATCAAAGAAAACGCAGGTTTCGTAGTCACCCCCGGCGACACAATTGGAAAGTGGCAACCGAACATTCCTAAGTGGCGCGCGACGGCGCTCGCGAGTTATCGGCTAAACGAGAAGTTAAGCGCGACGCTCGGTGTTCGCTACAGCGGACCGCAATTTCGCACACTCAACAACGCCGACGTGAACGGCTTCACGTACCAAGGCGTAAGCAAGTTCATCACCGGAGACGTGCGCGTCGTGTGGAAAGTGACGAAGCAGGTCACAGCCGCGTTTGGCATCGATAACGTCAACAACTACCGCTACTGGAATTTCCACCCGTATCCACAGCGCGCGTATCAAGCATCGCTGAAGGCGGACTTTTAGCGGCATTGCCGCGCGGCGCGCTGACGACGCGCACTCAATGCAGTGCATTGGTGTTGATGATTCGGCGCGAAAGACCTGCAACGATTCCTCGATTCCGCGCTGCTACATCGAGGCTACGGGTACTTGCTTGTCTCGCTACGGCAGTTCCGTCGCGGGCCGCTGCGAAACGCCCTGCGCGAGCGCGGCGCGCTCCTGCGCTGCCAGTGCACGCGTGAACGCGTCGCGCGTGCGCAATCGCTGCCAATATGAAGAAACAGCAGGCGTGAATTTTTCGTGCAAGCCCAATAGCTCAGCGAGCATCAACGTGTAGCCCACGGCTACATCGGCCGCAGTGAAACGATCAGCGCACAAAAATTCATGCGCCGCAAGACGCGGCTCCAGCGTGCGCAAACGCGAGAGAAACCACTTCGCGTAATCATCAACGACCTGCGGCTGTAAGCGCTCTGCGGACTCGAAGCGCGAGTAGCGCAGCACGAGCGTCTGCGGGAACGTGAGTGTGGCGTCGCTCATGTGCAAGTAATTCAGATACGCGCCGAAATCTGGCTCGTCGGCTCGCACGCTAAGCACTCCCGGCGAATGCCGCAAGGCCAAGTATTCGCAAATCGCCGCGGACTCCGTCATCCGCGTTTCGCCATCGATCAACAACGGAACCGTGCCGCGGGGATTCAATTCCAAAAACGATTTGTCATGCGCACGCGGCGGAAATGCGAGTACGCGGAGGTCGTACGGCAATCGCAATTCTTCAAGAAGCCACAGGACACGAAACGAGCGGGCGCTGATGCAGTGGTACAGGGTAAGCATGGGAAGATTCAATCATGAATGCGGCATGACGAGCCGCGCCGTGCACCCGTTCGTGGTGAGCCTGTCGAACCATGAACCCCTGAACCCCGTAGGGTGCCGGTTCGCCGCACCCAAATCGATACTAACCAATGAGGATTTGGCACCCGCGTCATCCCCATCGCCCCGTTCGCCCGGAGCGCAGCGAAGCGTTTGATTGTTTGCGGTGGTTCGTTTGCCGCGGCTTCGTTTCGCCTTTCGGCGAGTTACTTTTGGCATTGCTGTACAGACCGGACACATGGTGGACAGGTGTGCGGGGACATAGTGGACGGGTTTCATTGTGATTGTGCCGTATCGCGCAGATCAATGCGCAGGCATCGATGATGCGCAAAGAACACGTCGAACACCCCG
>JAKPSO010000311.1 GCA_029571495.1 Pseudomonadota bacterium | reverse complement strand
GGAAGCCAACAAAATCGGCGGTCGTCACGGCCTCGGCATTTCCGATCAAATCGAAAACCGCATCATCGAAGCCAAGAGCCGCGGTGTGTACGAAGGCCCCGGCATGGCGCTCTTGTACATCGCCTATGAGCGCTTGCTCTCCGCGATTCACAACGAAGGCACGCTAGAAAACTATCGCACGATGGGCCGCCGCTTAGGCCGCTTGCTGTACGAAGGTCGCTGGTTTGACCCGCAAAGCCTGATGATGCGCGACACGCTGCAAAAGTGGGTCGGTCGCGCGGTCACCGGCGTCGTGACCATCGAGCTGCGTCGTGGCGATGACTATTCGCTCTTAGACACCGAAAGCCCGAACGCCACGTATCACCCGGAGCGCCTGTCGATGGAGCGTGTCGAGGACGAAGCCTTCTCGCCGCTTGACCGAATCGGCCAACTGCACATGCGCAATCTAGATATTTCGGATTCCCGCGCGAAACTGGGCGTGTACGCAAAGGCAGGCATGCTCACGGCAGGTTCTGGCGCGGCGAATTTATTGGAAGACAAAAGCAGAGAATAAAACCAGAACTCGCCTGGTCGCGCACGCTTTGCCGCGACTAAGGGTAGTTCGTAATAGTGATCGCACTTTGAAAGGAAGCCTGCCATGACCAACAAAGTAATTGTCGCGCTCGATTTCGAGACGCGAGCGGATGCGATGGCATTAGTCGACGCGTTGGGGGCGGAAGCGATTGCTTACAAAGTGGGCTTGCAGATGCTGACCGAAGAGGGGCCAAGCATTGTGAAGTCGCTCGTCGCTATGGGCAAACAAGTCTTCTTGGATCTGAAGGTTCATGAGATTCCAAATTCTGTTGCGGGGGCCGTGGCTGCTGCAGGTAAGCTCGGTGCGCACATGGTTACGGTGCACGCCTCCGGCGGTTCCGCCGTTCTTCGTAGTGCTGTGAACGCCGCAAAACCCTATCCGCAGTTGCGTGTACTGGCGCTGACGGTCATCACCAGTTTGGCTGATCAAGATTTGCCGGAGATAGGGCTTGCCCCTTCGGTGTCGCAGCAAGTCGAACGGTTGGCTCGTCTCGCGGCTGGCGCAGGGTGCCACGGTGTGGTTGCATCCGTTCAAGAGGCAGCGCTTCTCACGACCATTCTTCCGAGCGGCAGCTTAATCGTGACGCCCGGAATCCATTTGCCAACTACGGCGCAAAACGACCAGTCTCGTACCGCGTCGCCTGCCGACGCAGCCAATGCGGGTGCGACGCACATCGTGATTGGTAGAGCCGTGACGCGTGCGGCCGATCCGCGCGCGGCGTTCACCGAGGCCGCGCGAGCTTTTTCGTAGGCAATCGGCGAGGATCGATATGACCTCAGCCATTGAATGTCTCTCAGCATCCACGCATATTGACAACAGGATTTCCGACCTTGCCGATTGGCGCGGAGGGACATTGCGCCGAATGCGCGCACTGATTCACGAGGCCGTCCCGAACGTCGTCGAGACGTGGAAGTGGATGGGAACGCCCGTTTGGGAATGCCAAGGCATCATTTGCACCGGTGAGCACTACAAGGACAAGGTGAAGCTGACCTTCGCGAAGGGGGCGGCGCTTGCAGATCCCGCAAAACTTTTCAACGCGAGTCTTGATGGCAACGCTCGCCGCGCAATTGATATTTTTGAAGGCGACGTGGTCGATGCAGCGGCGTTTAAGGCGCTCGTCCGTGCCGCCATCGCGCACAATGTTTCGGTCGCATCGGCCAAAGCGAAGGCCAAGCGCGTGAAGTAGCCGTGTGCCAACATGTCTCTGCGCCCGCAGTATCGATACACAATGGTCACATAGAACCTGCTCGCTGGTTGCCAGAATTGTTTAAGGAATATGTATGACGACATTTAGCACTAGCCGGCAATTCGCCGCCCAGCCAAGCGCTGTCTTCGCAGCCATTCGTGATGCCGATAAACTCGCCTCATGGTGGGGGCCTGCGGGCTTCTCGAATCGATTCGAAGTGTTTGAGTTTCGTCCCGGAGGACGATGGGTCTTTACGATGATTGGGCCGGACGGAACACCTTACGCCAATGAGTCGGTGTTTACGACCCTCGTTGAGGATCGAAACGTCGTTATCGACCACGTCTGCGCACCGTTCTTTCAGCTCAGCATTTCGCTTGAGCCAATCGCCGGAGGAACGCTGCTGCGCTGGGATCAGGCCTTCGCCGACGCGAAAGTGGCCGAACAGGTGCGCCACATCGTAGAACCCGCGAACGAACAAAATTTGGACCGCTTAAATGCGGTGCTGAATGCACCGTCGATCGCGGGGCGCTGAGTCGTGTTGGCTCTATTTTCTCCACGAAGCGGTTCCGCGATGCTGAAAGTCGTCTTCGTTGCCATTGCAATCACGCTTACGCTCAGCAGTTGCAGCACAGTCACCCCGACGCGAAGCACGACTAGCGACGTGACCGCCATTCGTTCAGTGGTCGAAGCGTTTCGCGTTTCGATTCTGGCTAAGGATAAAACGACGTACATGAGCTTGTTCTTCTCAACAAAACCCGAAGCGATAGGGTGGCAAGCTGTGGTTGACGACGCCAAGCTCGCCGTAATTCAGCGCGAACGCCCTCAGGCGATCAAGGCGCGCCCGATCCCGGGCAACAATTTCGTAGCGCTGATCGATTCGGTCGTAGCGAGCAAATCCGTCGAGGAAGAAAAGATCGCGAACGTAGCGGTGGACACCGACGGTGAGGTGGCGTCAGTGGCGTTTGACTACGAGTACCTGTCTGGCGGGAAGCTCTCCAACTGGGGCAAGGAATTGTGGCAGTTGGTGCGGACGGAACAGGGATGGAAAATATTCTCGGTGGTCTATACCATTCGAGATCCGTTGCAGTAGCGAACTACTGAAGGCGCAATCGACGCACTTCGATAGTGCTGCAAAGATCTAACGACCCACCGGAGATTGACCATGACTGGCACCGTTCAAATTCATCGTGTGCTTCGTACGACGCCAGAGAAGGTCTACAAGGCATTTCTCAATGCGGACGCGATGGCGAAGTGGCTGCCGCCGTATGGATTTACTTGCAAGGTCGAGCATCTCGACGCGACGGTAGGTGGCACGTTCAAGATGTCGTTCA
>JAKPSO010000308.1 GCA_029571495.1 Pseudomonadota bacterium | reverse complement strand
CAAACCCACCAGCGGCTACGGCTTTGGGAGCAACCCCTTGCGGCAAATTCATCGGCGTAGGCAACTGTCCTTGCCCCACTCCAAAACCCCAGCCAAACAAGCGTCCGTCTGCCGAAATTGCATAAGAGGAAAAGTACTGGCTTGAAATGCTGGTGATAAACGCGTCATTTGGCACCAACACTTGGACCGGCTGCGATTGTGACACCTTATCTCCCGTCCCTAATTCGCCATTCAGGTTTGTCCCCCACGCGTAGAGCTTTCCGTTGGATGTACGGACGATCGTGTGGCCGTTACCAACTGCAACGTCGACAGCCGTGACGCCCACCGGCAGGCTCATAAGCGTCACATCGGAAGGTGTTTCGTTGGGGGTGTAAGTGACGCCCCATGAGAACACGCGACCATATTTGTCGACCGCGGCACCTCGATTGTTGGCGCCAGCAATGCGCGTGATGTCAGCGAGCGCCGTCTTCACCCAACGGCCCATTGGGGCGCGGTCGGTATCGTTGTTCGCCAACTGTCCGTATACGTTGCTACCTCGTGCGTAGACGTCGCCGTTACTCAACAACGCGAGCGAAAAATCTCTGCCTTGGACAATGTCAACTGGTGCACTGGGGAGCGCAAAGCCCACGCTGCGCGCAACGTTAGCCGGGTTCCGATTTCCAGAGGCAAGATTGTGGTCGTAAACCGAGCCCCATGTGCGCGCCTGCCCGGACGCGGTCAACGCAATAGAAGACAGCTCCGTAGCAAACACATCCACCCACAGTTCCCCAGCAGCAGCAGCGACAGGGACGGGGGAGAACCTAGTCACCGACGTTCCATCGCCTAGTTGACCCCAATCGTTTGCCCCCCAAGCAAACGCCTTTCCGTCCACATCAATTGCGATGGCGTGCTGGTCACCGAACGAAATTGATTTAATAGCTTTTCCGCTTGGCAATGCAAGTTCGACCGGCACTGCAGATGACATCAATGATCCCGTGCCAAGTTGGCCGCGCACACTACTGCCCCAGACAAACAGGCGACCAGTAGTGCTCACGGCCGCAGCCACCTCGTTGCCAGCGGCTACCGTAGCAATGGCAATGTCGGACGGAAACGGAATGCGAGCCGCCGAGGCCACGATATCGTCGTAGCTGGAGGACGCGTATCCGCCGGGTGCATATCCGATTGCGAAAACCTTTCCGGAGGCGGTAACCGCCAGCGCATAACCCGCCGCGCTTACGTTGATCGCTTGCTCGTTGTCAGGCAGTCTGTAGGATCTGGCAACCGCACAGCCATTACAACCGGCTTGGTCGTGAAAAATCGCCCCCCATCCGTATATGGAACCGTCGGACATGGCCGCCATCCAGGTCTGGATCCCGGCCGCAATCGTCGTGGCGCGAACACCCATCGGCATCGGAATTTTCTTGGCGCCAGACACCAGAGTCGGCAGCATCGAATATCCGGGCCAGTCGCCCAGTACATACATGTCACCTTCAGTGTCGATCGCTGCTCGCCACAAGCGATACTGCGACGTCACCTGTTTAACGTGGCGTCCGGGCGACAGATACACTCCTTGCACTACGCTACGCTGGTCTTTGAGATCATCGCTGGCCCACGCCGACGAGCTGTCTTGACCCCAGTAATAAAGGCGACCGTCCGCACCGGCGACGTTCACCGCCGCGAAACAGGCATTGTGCGAAAGTGCTACCCACCCAAGCAGACAGATAACCATTGATCGTGCTAACTGCTTCGCAAGCATTGACTTCAATTCCATGACTGAAAATTTACATTCGGATGGTTGCATTTTGTCATCGACATCGACTTCGACCGGATGTCTCGAAGCTTTATCGCGTCGAGAATAACGCCCATAATATCGACAGTCCGGAGTAATTTGCGATCGGCGTGGAGCGTCGATCGGATGCATGGCGCCGTTGGCTCGTGGAACCGTTCGAACAGTAGTGTTCCGCTTTTAACGAGAAGCCGGCTTCTCCAAAGCGGTATGTCGCCACCTTTCGCAGCACGTGTAGGATCACTAAACATATCGACCTGAATTTCATGATGAATTTTGCTAGGCGAATCTTTGCTCACCGACTTAGCCACTGTGCAGCGATGGCACTTACATTCTTTGCCGTCTGTGCGAACGCGGCGCATCCTGGTATCGACGCGACCTTTGGAGTGAACGGATTTGCAAGTGTTGCGACGCCCGGGAATCACCTCAACAGCGTTGAGAATTTAATGCGCGCGGTGTCCGATAGCGCTGGGCGGACAACGATCGCCAGCTACCGCTCGGCGTCCTTTTCTGTCGCTCGTTTTCTTGCGAACGGCACTCCCGACCCAGCGTTCAACGGTGGTGCTGCAGTAGTCAGTTCGACGCCCATGGCGGCGGTCCGCGCCTTCGCGGTCGATGGTTCGGGACGTTCCATCTTGGCTGCGGTTGAATTTCATGATATCCAAACGGTTGTTTTGCTGTATCGGCTGCGCAGTGACGGCCAAGTTGATTCTTCATTTGGGGAGTCTGGTCGAGTTCGTTACGCTGTTCCGGAGACTCTGGCTTACCGCGGAGAGGCGCCGGTACCGCCGACTCGAATTGTTGCAAGGCCAAATGGTGGCTGCTTTGTTGTACTTAGTCAGGTTGCTGTTCTCGCTTTTTCCGAAGACGGATCTGTCGATGCATCGTACGGCGATGGCGGACTGCGAACAATTCCGCAAGGCCTTATCCTCGCTGCTCTCGATTCCGGAGACATCATCTACGCAGACGTGACGATGCCCAGCGTCAGCA
>JAKPSO010000301.1 GCA_029571495.1 Pseudomonadota bacterium | reverse complement strand
TGAAATAGCCATACAAAGACCAATTAACGGTCGATAGAGCCAAAAGGCTATTGCCACGTTCGATACATGGCCGATGTTTACGCCGCCAAACTCGGCATGAATCGCTCCGCCAAAAAATCAAACACGCGACGAATGCGTGGGTTGCCATGAATTTCGCGGTGCGAGGTCAGCCACACGGGCAACGGGGGCAGCGGCATCGCGGGAAGCATGCGCACAACGTTGCGGTCATGTGCCGCGACGTAGGTCGCGACGAAACCAATGCCCAGTCCCTCGCGTACCGCCTGCCAGTGCACGATGTGATCGTCGCTGCGTAGCGCGAACGCGGTCTTGTCGACTTCGACGCCAAAGCTGCGAAATCCGCGCAACATCGAATCGTCCTGATCAAACCCAATCAAATCGTGCCTGAGCAAATCCAACGCCTGCTCTGGCGTCCCGCGCTTCTTCAGGTAGCGCTTGTGCGCGAACACGCCGATGGGTACTTCGCCGAGTTTTCGCGCGATGAGGCCCGATTGTTCGGGTCGCACCATGCGGATCGCGATGTCGGCCTCGCGCCGCAGGAGGTTTTTCACTTCGTTGCTCGTCACGAGTTCGACCTGAATTTCGGGCGCGACCGCGCGCAGCTCGGCCAGCAGCGGCGGAAGCGCGTACGCAGCCACGGTTTGGCTCGCGGTGATGCGCACTGTGCCGGCCGTTTGCGTGGCAGCGAGCGAGAGTGACCGCGATAAATCGTCGGCCTGCGCTTGCATGCCGCGCGCGAAACCCGCAATCGCAAGCGCACGCTCCGTCGGCACTAGTCCGCGACCCGTGCGCTCAAAAAGACTCACCCCAAGCTGCGACTCCAACGCGTCAATGTGACGGCCAATCGTGGGCTGCGCCTGTTGCAATTGCCGTGCGGCGCCAAGCAAGCTGCCCGCGTCAATCACGGCGAGGAAAGACGGCATCAGTGACCAATCGAAGCTCGCGCCTTGCGCGTTGTGATGGGTGGGTTTTGACATGAGCGTCTCGCGCATGAGTGTGGATCGGTGGTGTGTGGATCGTAGGCTAGATCGTCGATGTTATGTAAAATAGCATAGCAGAAATGCAAAGCTATGGAATTGTGTAATAGCTCCAGAGCGCCCACAATGCGCGGCATAGCCCTACTTTGGGATCGCAGACAGGAAACGAACGATGAAAACTGCATTGATTTTGGGTAGCAACGGACGATTGGGTGCGGCGGTGACGGAGGCATTCGCTGTCGCCGGTTGGAACGTACAAGCGCAACGGCGTACCGCTGGACAAGCGGCGCTACCGCGCGGCGCGTCGGAGGTGGTCGTCGATGCGATGGACGTTGAGCGCACGTTCGCGCTTGTCGGGAAAGTGGATGTGATCGTGCACGCGGCCAATCCAACCTACACGGAGTGGGCGACCACGGCGGCGCCACTCTTGCGCGCAACGATTGCTCTCGCGAAGAAAACCGGTGCGACGATTTTGTTTCCGGGAAACATCTACAACTTCGGTTCTTCACAGCCAGAAAAATTGCTGCAGAACACGCCGCAGCGCGCTGACACCAAGAAAGGAAAAATTCGCGTTGAACTCGAACAAATGTTGCAAGCCGCGGCGGGCGAAGGCGTGCAAAGCGTCGTCGTTCGAGGGCGACTTTTTTGGGAGCGGTACTGGCAGTTGGTTCGACTTAGCGACCGTTAAAGACATCAACAAAGGTGCCGTCACAACGCTGAGCCCAGCGAACACCAAGCACGCTTGGGCGTACGTGCCCGACCTCGCGCGAACCTTCGTGAACGTTGGCGAAGCCCGCGAAACGCTGCCGAAGTTTTCGGTGGTCAATTTCGCGGGTTACGCGATCACGATGGAGCAGATGGCGGCCGCACTCGAACGTGCCACGGGCCGCACGCTGAAGCTGAAGTCGTTTCCGTGG
>JAKPSO010000287.1 GCA_029571495.1 Pseudomonadota bacterium | reverse complement strand
GCGAGCTTCCAGCTCGACACCGGTGGCACATCGGTCGAAGGCACGCTCACGCGAATCATCCCCACAACGGGTAGCGCGGCGCGTACCGTTGAGACGCGCTTCGCGCTTCCCGCCGACAGCGCCGTTCCGGCCGGCGCGTTCTTGTCTGGGCAATTGCGCCTGTCGCAAACCAACGCTGCCGTCGCGGTGCCGAGCGTCGCGGTGAAGAGCGACGTATCCGGAAGCTACCTTTGGGTCGTACAAGACGGCAAAGCCAAGAAAGCGCGCGTAAAACTCGGCGCGTTGTCGGGTGACAACGTCGCCATTACTGAAGGCCTCAATGCCGGCGCGAAGGTGCTGACACTGCGTGGCGCAGAGCCGAATGAAGGCCAGACTGTGACGCTGCCCTCGGCCGCTGCGCCGACGGCGGCAACGCCTGCCGCGACGGCTCCCGCCGCCGCGGTCACGAAATAAGGGGCGGCAGTATGTGGATGACCCGCGTCGCGATTAAGAACCCGGTGTTTTGCACCATGGTGATGTTTGCGCTCATGGTGATGGGCGCGGTCTCGTATTTCCGTTTGCCAATTGACGCGATGCCGGAGGTGAACTTGCCGTTCGCCTTCACCGTCGTGCAGTACCCCGGCGCGAGCCCGCAGGCGGTCGAAAACGACCTCACGAAACCAATTGAAAATGCGCTGAACACCATCTCGGGCGTGAAGAAAATCACGTCGCGCTCCCGTGAAAATTCGAGCGTCGTGATTGTCGAATTCGTGATGGGAACAGAGATCAAAGTCGCGATGCAGGAAATGCGCGACAAACTCGCGCAGATCCGCCCGAGTTTTCCGAAAGAAGCGAAAGATCCCTTTGTGTCGCAGGCCAATCGCGACGACGATAAGGCCATTGTCTCGATCGGTGTGACCTCGAAAATCCGCACGCTGCCTGACCTCTCATACATCGTCGAAGAGGTGATTCGCCGCCGCATGGAAAACGTGCCGGGTGTGGCCACCGTCAACATCAGCGGCTCCGCGACGCGCGAAATTCAGATCGAACCCGATCCCGCGAAGCTGCGCGCTCGGCGCATCGGCGTAGATCAGGTCCTAAACGCCATTCGCACCGACAACATCGACGCGCCCGTGGGCAACATCACGATTGGCCAAAACGACAAATCAGTGCGCGTCGATGCGCGCTTCAAGGCGGTGAGCGACTTTTCAAACTTGATCGTCGCGCGCCGCGATGGATTGCAAGTCCGACTGGGAGACGTCGCCACGATCATCGACGGCAGCAAAGAACAAACCAGCTTCGCGCGCATCGATGGCGTTCGTGCCATCAGCCTTGACATGCTCAAGGTGCGCGGCAGCAACACGGTGGAAGTCGGGCAAGGCGTCAACGCTGCGGTGGAGCGCCTCAAGAAGGAGCTTCCGCCTGACGTCGAGTTGACCACCTTGTCGGATCAATCGAAATACGTGAAGTCCAGTGTGGACGGCGTCAAGAGCACGATCATCGAAGGTGGTTTGTTGACGGTGTTCATTGTGTTCTTGTTCCTCGCGTCGTGGCGCAGCACGGTGATCACGGCGTTGACGTTGCCGATCTCGGTGGTGGCTACGTTTATCGCGCTCTACGCGTTTGGCTTTACCCTCAACAACCTCACGCTCATGGCGTTGTCGCTCTGTATCGGCTTGTTGATCGACGACGCGATCGTGGTGCGCGAGAACATCGTGCGTCACCTCGCGATGGGTAAGTCGCACAAACAAGCGGCGCTCGAGGCCACGCAAGAAATCGGCCTCGCCGTGTTGTCAACGACGCTCGCAATCGTCGCCGTGTTTGCGCCCGTGGCGTTCATGGGCGGCATCATCGGCTTGTTCTTCTACCAATTCGGCGTGACGGTCGTTGTCGCGGTGTTGATCTCGCTGTTCGTGAGCTTCACGCTCGACCCCATGCTCTCGTCCGTGTGGGCAGATCCGGCAGGCAATCGCTTCAAGCGACTGCCTTGGCTTGGTCAGTTCCTGACCTGGTTCGATGGTCGTATGGAGGCGCTTCAGCATCAATACGAGCGCGTGATTCGGTGGGCTTTGGGCCATCGCAAGAAGGTACTGGCTGTCGTCACCTTGATGTTCTTCGGCAGCATGGGTTTGTTCCCGTTGGTCGGCAGCGAATTTGTGCCCAAAGACGACCAAAGCGAATTTGGCATGCGCCTCGAAACGCCTGTTGGATCAAGTCTCGATTACACGACCGTCAAGGTTGCGCAGGCGGAAGCTGAGCTTCGCAAAATTCCGGAAATAAAGCTCCTCTATTCCGGTGCGGGTGGCGGACGCGGCAAGAACACGGGTTGGATCAACGTGATTTTGAAGCCGCGTGCAGAGCGTACGCGGTCGCAAAGGCAGATTGAAGACGCTGCGCGCGACGCGGTGAAAGACATTGCGGGCATGGCGGTTTCGGTGGGTTGGAACAAGCCAGTGCAAGTCTCGTTCGTCGGTCCCGACGCGACGATGCTTAAGCAACTCTCCGAGCAGTTCGTGTCGAAGCTCGAAAAAATCGAAGGCGTTGTTGATATTGACAGCAGCGAAAAGGCCGCTGTTCCGGCGCTGGTGATCACGCCGAAGCGAGCCGAAGCGGCGGAATTCGGCATTACGCCAGCCACCATCGGCAGCGTGTCGCGCGCGCTGGTTGCGGGCGATGCCGTTGTCACGTGGTTGCCGCCTTCGGGGAACTCGGTCGACGTGTCCGTTCGGTTGCCCGCAAGTGTTCGTAACGACCCGGCGCAGCTGTTGCAAATTCCGCTCGCCAACCCGCGTGCGCCCGACGGCGACGCGCTGGCCTTGGAGCGCGTGGCGAACATCGGAGAAAGTACGAATCCGAAAAGCATTGAGCGCGCGTTCTTGCAGCGGCAAGTCACGATCAGCGCCAACGCCAAAGGACGGCCGCCGGGCGACGTGGGTAACGATGTCAACAAGCTCATCGAGGCGTTCCCGTTGCCGCCCGGTTATCGCTTCCAGCAAGATGGTGACAATCAAATCATGCGCGATTCGTTTGGCTACGCGGTGGTCGCGCTGGTGCTTGCCGTTACGTTCATCTACTTCGTGCTGGGCTCGCAGTTCATGAGCTTCGCGCAGCCACTCGCGATCATGGCGACGTTGCCGCTGTCGCTCGTTGGCGTGATGCTGGCTCTCTTCGTTACGCGCACCACCTTCAATATGTTCGCGATGATCGCGTTCATCATGCTCATGGGCTTGGTCGTGAAGAACGGCATTCTGCTTGTCGACTTCGCCAATCAGGCGCGGCGAGAGCAGGGTAAAAGCATCACCGAGGCCTTGGTGTCGGCGGGCCATATCCGTTTGCGACCGATTTTGATGACCACAGCGGCGATGGTGTTTGGCATGCTGCCGATGGCGCTTGCGCTTAAAGAAGGTGCCGACGGCACCATGGGCCGCTCGATCATTGGCGGGTTGCTGAGCTCCGGGATACTCACGCTGGTCGTTGTGCCGGTGATTTACGCCATGATCGAAGAATACAAAGAGCGCCGCGCAGCGAGAAAAATGGTGCGCGAGGGCGTTGTGTCGCAGGCGCCCGCACTCTCGGTTCGGCCAGGAGAGTAGTGGCGTGTTGCGCATGATCAAAATTCCGCTAAACTTCGTTAAATGACTCGCGGTCATTTATGGAATTCGACCGCTAAAATGGCTAGTTCCTGACCTAACCCACCGCGCCCAAACGCCTATTCCCCATGAATATCGAACAAGTCCGCTTCAATATGGTCGAACAGCAGATCCGCCCTTGGGATGTGCTCGATACTGACGTGCTTGACCTGCTGCACACCCTCAAACGCGAGACCTTTCTGCCGCCGCAGCAGCGTGAATACGCGCTGATGGACCTGCAGGTGCCGCTGGCGCCCGTGTCGGCGACGGCAAAGATGTGGACGCCGAAGATCGAGGCGCGCGTGCTGCAAGACTTGGCGCTGAAGGGCAACGAACACGTACTTGAAGTGGATTGCCGCAGCGGTTACTTCACGGGACTGCTGGCGTCCACCGTTGCGAAAGTGACGAGCGTCGAGATTGATCCCGCGTTGGCGAAATTCGCAACCGAAAATCTCGCACGCGCTGGCATTAAGAACGCCACGATCGTTAGCGGTGACGGTGCGCGCGGTTGGAAAGCCGCGGCACCCTACGACGTGATCGTTTTCACGGGTTCGATGGAAGTGCTGCCGGAAGAAGTCTTCGCGCAGCTGAAGCCGGACGGCAAAGTCTTCGCCGTGATCGGCAAACTGCCGGTGATGAACGCCACGCTTACGACTGTC
>JAKPSO010000229.1 GCA_029571495.1 Pseudomonadota bacterium | reverse complement strand
CTGCAAATCACGGTGCCCTCGGTGCCGACCGATGCATTGCGGGCAGCCCCCGATGGCGAACCGTCATCAATCGTTCGTGAGCGCGTCATTGCTGCGAGCGAACGCCAAAGCGCGCGTCAACAAAAAGCCAACGCCGACTTGACGTCGCCTGAAGTGGATGCTCACTGCGCGCTCGATGCAAACGGCGAAACACTCTTGCAGCAGGCAACATCACGCTTGGGGCTTTCCGCTCGGGCGCAACACCGTATCGTGCGCGTCGCTAGAACGATCGCCGATCTCGCCGGAAGCGAACGAATCGCCGTCGCGCATTTGGCCGAAGCCGTCGGCTATCGACGAATGGAAGTTTGAGTTAGGTGCCTGCGACGCGCGGGCTATGGAGCGGACGGCGGCAAGGGCTCGGCGTCGTCGGCAGGTTCCGAGTCCGGCAAAGGCGTGAGCCATTCCGTAAACACGCCTGCGCATTCCTTCATGCCGAGGCCCGTGTGCGCGGAAAACAGCACGACCACGTCATCCGGACCAACAATGTCTTTCGTCTGCGCGCAAAACGCGTTGCGTGCTTTCATGCGTTCGCTTTGCGTGAGCTTGTCGGCTTTGTTTAACAGCCAGAGTACGGGTGGCCGTCCGGCGCCGAGTTCGCCGAGCCACGAGACAAACTGCACGTCGAGATCGGTCGGCGCATGGCGCACGTCAAGTACCAGCACCACGCCGCGCAGCGCCTCGCGTTCACGGAAATACTGCTCAATGACACCAGTCCAGACTCGTTGCTTGTCGCGTGGCGTCCGCGCAAAGCCGTACCCTGGCAAGTCGACCAAATACCCACCCGCGCGAAGCGGAAAAAAATTCAACTCGCGCGTTCGTCCGGGCATCTTGCTAGCGTAGGCCAGCTTGGTCTGGCCCGCTAACTTATTGATACTGCTCGACTTTCCGGCGTTCGAACGGCCAGCAAAGGCGATTTCTGGCCCCGTAATGAACGGCAGGCCCTCGCGGTCGACGACCGATTTTTCGAAGACCGCGCCCGCAAACTGCGGAATGCGCTCCAAGCGGGCTTCAGCAGGCAGCGATGGCCGCTTGGTAGGTGCATTCATAGGAAATTGGTTCGTAAAAGTTATAATTTTAGGTTGTCAATGGTTCCACAGCATCGGTTGCATCTTGCCGCAAGGTGAGTACGCCGGATAAACCCACCGCTTTTTTTCGGTCATGATCACAATTCGCCGCCTCATCACCTCCATTTCATTTCTCGCGTTGTTCGCGTCGGTCGCCGCTTCAGCCGCTGAGCCAGCGGCAAAATGCAAAGCGCCGGATGCTACGAAGGGACAGGCGCTGGCAGGCGTTTGTGCGGGTTGTCACGGTGCCGACGGTCAGAGTCCGATTCCAACGCAACCGAATCTCGCGGGCATGAGCGGTGCGTACATCGCCAAGCAACTTGCCCATTTCAAGTCGGGCCAGCGTGATAACGCGATCATGAAGGGCTTTGCTGCAAACGTAGCCGAGTGCGACGCGAGAGACATTGGCGCGTACTTCGCTGCAAAGCCGGGCCGTACGATCGGCACCAAAGATCCGGTGCTTGCGAAGAAAGGCGAAAAACTCTTCCGTGGCGGTGACGCTGTGCGCGGTCTTCCTGCTTGCGCGGGCTGCCATTCGCCAACCGGCGCGGGTATCCCAGCACTGTATCCGCGAATTGGCGGTCAGCATGCCGAATACACGTTGGCGCAGTTGACGGCATTCAAAGCGGGCAAGCGCAGCGTTGCAACGAAAGAAGATTCAAATGCATCCGGCAAGATGATGGCTGCAATCGCCAGCAAGCTGACCGACGACGAAATCAAAGCGTTGGCCGAATACGCGGCGGGGCTCAAGTCGAACTAAGCGCCGTGACCTCGAGCAAAAGCCCGGACGACGTCACAGTCGCCGGGCTTTTTTCTTATCCGCTCAAGGGCGGCCGCGTCGTGAGGCATGACGCAGCTGACGTATTGACGACGGGACTGCTTCATGATCGCGAGTGGATGCTGGTCGACGTGCGACACACACCGGCGCGCTTCGTGACGCAACGCGATTGCCCGCTCATGGCAACACTTGATGTTGAGGCGCTGCCGAACGGTGCATTGCGCTTGTGGGCGCAGGGTTATGGCGAGATTCAGATCGACTTGCCCCTACGCAACGCGCTTATCAAAGTACAGGTCTGGAGCTTCGAGACTATCGCATTGGATGCGGGCGACGCGGCTGCGCACTGGTGCGCCGACGCGTTGGGGCTATCGAAGCAACACGTTCGCCTTGTGCGCTTCAACGATGCGATGCGGCGCGACTGCAATCAAAAATACGCCGGCGAGACTGGCGCGCACACGTTCTTCGCCGATGGCTACCCGCTGTTAGTCGCGAATGCCGCGTCACTTGCTGACCTGCGACGTCGCATCGGCGGCAGCGCGGGGGCGTCGATCACGATGGATCGCTTTCGACCGAACATCGTGATCGACGGGCTACCTGCTTGGGATGAAGATTTCGTCGAAACCATTTCGATCGGCGCGGTTACGTTGAAACTCGTCAAGCCCTGCGTGCGCTGTCAAGTCACAACCACCGATCAACGGACCGGTGAACGACCATCGGACGAGCCGCTCGCGACGCTGGCTTCGTTTCGCAACGACGAGGCGTTTGGTGGCGTGACGTTTGGTTGGAATGCCGTGGTCACTGCGCCGGGCATTGTTCGCGCAGGCGATCGCGTGCTCGCCGAGTACCGGTTCTAGGGCCGCGTTACAGACCCTAGCGAGATAATAAGTGCGGCGGCGCTAACGCGACTACTGCTTCGCGCAGAACGCCACGCCTTCGCCGGTCCAACGTTGATCCGCCACCATGTAGTTGTACATCGTTTCGTTTGACAGATAGCGATGATTCGCGTCGTCAACAAACGGCGGGTTG
Organism: Pseudomonadota bacterium; assembly: GCA_029571495.1. GTDB lineage: Bacteria > Pseudomonadota > Gammaproteobacteria > Burkholderiales > Casimicrobiaceae > Casimicrobium. The sequence goes on along the minus strand of JAKPSO010000229.1, from coordinate 4,649 downwards.
GCGCGGAACACGCGGAAGATCTTCTGCTCGCCGGCCAGGCAAGCCGTGGCCGTCGTGTTGCCGATCGGGAGTGCGATGTACGAGTCGATGCCCTCATTGCAGAACATGCCGTTCGGAACGCCCGCGCATCCGACCGCGAAGCGCTCCTTGCCCGAGTTGGTGATGAGCTGTTTGTCGGAATTGAGCGCCGTATAGAAATGCGACCCACGCAATCCGCCTCGCGCAACGCCCGGCACAAAGTAGCGGCTCATCGACGACGTCGATGCGGAGGGCGACGGATCGACCTTAAACCAATACCCCGTGCGATAGAACCACGGATTGGTGTTGGCGTCGCGGAACGTATCGAGGGACGCCTTCTCCGATTCGCGCGAGGTCATGAAGTAGTAGTCGTACTGCGGCATGTAGTACTCGACCATCGTGCCAACCGTCGCGTTCGTTGTGGGAATAACGGATTCCGGCGAGATGTACGGTGCGAACTTCGTAAACATCAAGTCGAGGCGCGAGAAGCGATCAATTCCATTCGGATTGCCGCACGTTGCGCTGCCGCCTTCGAGTCCGCCGCGTAGTTCGTAATAACCGGTCGGAAACTGAGTTGACGTCGTTGGGTTGAAAGTGAACACTCCTCCCCCGCTAGAGCCGAATTCCGTGGTGCCGAGCGTCCAGCGCACAGTAATGTAGCTGTCGTGCTCATATTGCGGGCGCGGATCTGTTCCGTAATATTGCGGACCCTGCGCATAACCTTGCATGGTTCCAAGAGAATACTTCTTCAAGTCGCCAGATGCGTGGTGCAACGCCGTTACCGGCAAGTTGGTTGGAATCACCGTCGCATTCCATGCCGCGCGAACCGCGCCGGTCGGCGGAGTCTGCCGCAGTTGCAGTAGCGTGCCGTCGAGCGTCTCGTCAGTCACAATAAAAGTCGCGCCGCCGGTGAGTAATTGGTAAGGCGGTACCGCCGTGCTGCCGCATGAAACCGCATCAAAGAACCAATAAGTGTTCAACGTGGATGCAATTACCTGGCTATTGATGCAATGCGACGCCGCGTAGAAAAAGTTGCCGCCCGCCGTGCCGTTGATGAGCGTACCCGTACACGAATACGTCGAACCGGCATCGGTGAATACCATCTTCGCGACAGACTTAGCCGCGCTCGCGAGTGCCGAATTGGTCGAGCTGGCGCACACGACATCGCGATTGCATGAACCTGCGGTTCCGATGTCGCGCGTGTCTTTTTGCCCCGACGAAGGCCCGACGCCGACGAGGTGTGAGAGCGATTCGAAGCGCAATGTGAATTGTTCCGGCGCGAAGCCCCCGGCGATCTGAACTTCAACGGTCGCCGTAGCCCCCTCAAGCACTGGCGACCACGTCGGCGTATCGCGAGATTGCGCGTCGTCCAGATACACCTCATCGCGTCCGTCACCCGCAAAGCGCAGCGCGATGCCGTTCGACGGTCCACTGAGTTGATACGCGATGCGCAAACCTGCCGCACCCGGCGCGGCAACTTGAACGCGCGCTACACGGCTCGCGTCTGGCAACATCTCCCACGAAAGCGCATTTAGTGCTACCAGCTGCGACTGCGCGGGGATCGCTCGTGGAAAGCCGATTTGCGTTGCTTTTCGTCGATCAACCGTTGATGCCGCCGACGCCGCTTTCTGCTGATCGACGCGTGGATCAGCCCACGCGCTCGCCGCAACAACGTGCGAAGCCGACGCGTTACCCAAAAAGCGCTGGGGCACAGCGGCTTTGGCGTTTTCGACCACGGCCGGAGGCATGCTTCGGATTTGTGCGATGACAGCGCCGAACGGTAAGGCAGCTGCAACGATCGCAACGCCAGAAACTGTTAGCCAACGAGAAAACATCATTCTTTCCATCTAAATTCACTCTTCGGTCACGGACGAAACTGCGCCGATCACACTACCTCGCCGCCAAACACCGCTCGAGACCATCGCGCCACAGTACGCCCGCAACAGCAAATGCCGCCGCAAACTTCGCGCTATCCAACACGCTAAAGGCCGGACGCTTAGCGGGCGTTGGATACTCCGTCGTCGCAATCGCTTCGACCTGAGTTGCCAAACCTGCTCCCGACATGATCGCTCGCGCAAAATCACACCACGTCGTCACGCCGACAGCACTCAGGTGATAGAGCCCGCTCAAGCGCTCAAGTTCCGCGCGAGGACGGGATAACACCGTCGCGATCGCTTCAGCGAGGTCGCCCGTGTAATTGGGTACGCCAAATTGATCTGCAACAACGCGCAGTGTCGGGCGCTCCGCAGCGAAACGCAACATCGTTTTGTAAAAATTTGCGCCATCATTTCCGTACACCCAACTCAGGCGAAAGATCATGTGCGCCGGACTCGCGGCCACGACGGCTTGTTCACCTTGTAGCTTGGTTTGTCCGTAAACGCTTAACGGATTCGTCTGATTTGTCTCGACATAGGCCCGCGTTGCGTTGCCGTCGAACACGTAATCCGTCGAAAAGTGAATTGGAAAAGCTCTGTGCGCGGCGCAAGCCGCTGCAACATTACCCGCACCGGTCGCGTTGATGGCAAACGCAGTCGTTGGGTCCGTTTCCGCTTTGTCGACAGCCGTATACGCCGCGCAGTTGAGCACGACGTCGGGGCGAATCTGCGCGATCAGTCGCTCGCAGGCAACCGCGTCCGAGATGTCCAATTCGGCGTGTCCGACGCCGACCACATCGTGCGCCGTCGACAAGCGGCGCTGTAACGCAAGACCCAGTTGCCCGCGCGCGCCCGTGATGAGGAGTTTCACGCGTAGGTCGGCGCTTTAGAAAATGCTAGGCCCGCCGCGTCTTTCTCGTTGACGATGGGATCAGTCACCGGCCATTTGATCGCCAGCGATGGATCGTTCCACGCGATCGTGCGCTCGTGACGCTGCGCCCAATAGTCCGTTGTCTTGTAGAGAAACACGGCATGATCGCCGGTTACGACAAAGCCATGCGCGCAGCCCGGCGGCACCCAAAACATGCGCTGATTTTCAGCGGTGAGCTCGACGCCCGTCCACTGCGCAAAGGTCGGCGACGACCGCCGTAAATCGACCGCCACATCCCACACGGCACCTGACACCACGCGCACGAGTTTGCCTTGCGGTTGCTCGATCTGATAGTGCAACCCGCGCAGCACTTTCGCTTTCGAATAGCTCTGATTGTCCTGCACGAACTTGAGCATTGCACCGGTCGAATTGCGAAACCGTTCTTCGTTGAAACTCTCGAAGAAATGCCCTCGATCATCAGCAAACACTTGTGGCTCAAGGATCAACACCCCTTGCAGCGGCGTTCTCACAACCTTCATCGAAAAACCTGTTCCTTCAACACATCTTGTAAGTACTTGCCGTAGCCACTCTTTGCTAACGGCACTGCGAGTCGCTCCAACTGCGCCGCGTCGATAAAGCCCTGGCGATACGCAATTTCCTCGGGGCAACAGACTTTGAGCCCTTGCCGTCGCTCGATCGTTTGCACAAACTGCGCCGCTTCGAGCAACGAATCGTGCGTGCCCGTATCGAGCCACGCCATGCCGCGACCCATGATCTCGACGCTCAAGCGACCCTGCTCCAGATACAGGCGATTTAAGTCCGTGATCTCAAGTTCACCGCGCGCGGAGGGCTTCAAGTTTGCCGCCAAATTGACGACGTCGTTATCGTAGAAATACACGCCCGTCACCGCGTAGCGCGAGCGCGGCGCTTTCGGCTTTTCTTCGAGACTGATGGCTTGCCCGTTGGCGTTAAATTCCACGACGCCGTAACGCTCCGGATCGCTGACCGCGTACGCAAACACCGTCGCCCCATCGCGACGATGATGCGCGCTCTCCAATAGCTGCTGCAGCTCGTGACCATAAAAAACGTTGTCGCCGAGGATCAGCGCGGCATGATCGTCGCCGATGAAATCGCGACCAATGATGAAGGCCTGCGCGAGCCCATCGGGCGACGGCTGCACCGCAAATTGCAGATTCAAACCCCACTGCGAACCGTCGCCGAGCAGATCACGAAAACGTGGCGTATCTTGCGGTGTCGAGATCACCAAAATGTCCCGTAACCCAGCCAACATCAAGGCGGAGAGCGGGTAATAAATCATCGGCTTGTCGTAGATCGGCATCAGCTGCTTCGACACCGCTTGCGTGACGGGGTGCAGTCGCGTGCCCGATCCGCCCGCGAGGATGATGCCCTTGCGACGAATGCTCACAGCAGCACTCATACTCGCGCTCCGTAATTTTTCTCGACCCACGCTTTGTATTCACCCGATTGCACCGTCGCGACCCACTCCGCGTTATCCAAATACCAGCGCACGGTTTTTTCTAAGCCCGTGTCGAAGCTCTCCGAAGGCCGCCAGCCGAGCTCGCGTTCGAGCTTCGAGAAATCTATTGCGTAGCGGCGGTCGTGCCCCGGCCGATCGGTGACGTAGGTAATTTGCTTGGTGTAGTCATGCCCCGGACGATGCTTTGCGAGCGCGGCGCAAATCGTGTGTACCACGTCGAGGTTCGGCTTCTCGGCGTCGCCGCCCACGAGATACAACTCGCCGGGCGTGCCCGCTTCAAGCACTCGGCGAATCGCGCTGCAATGATCGCCCACATACAACCAATCGCGAATTTGTTGCCCGTCGCCGTAGATCGGTAGCGGCTTACCGGCAATCGCGTTCACGATCA
>JAKPSO010000191.1 GCA_029571495.1 Pseudomonadota bacterium | reverse complement strand
CGCGTGGTCGCGGCAAAGCCGCTCCTAAAGGCGACGCGAATCACAACGTCACCACGCGTAACACTTCGGCGAGCGTTGTTTCGCCCGCCGCCAGCGGCCGCGCTGCATCGCTCGCGAGCGTTGGCCAGCCTTGTTGTAGCGCGAGCGCTTCAAGCTCAGTGTCGGCTGCGCGTGTGTGAATGGCACGCGCAACATCGGCGTTCACGGGCAGCCAACGATACAAACCCAAACGCCCGCGATAGCCGGTCTGGTTGCACGCGGCGCAGCCGGGTGCGGTGTACAACGAAGCAATGGTGTTCCCAGCCACAACGCCGTGCGCCTGCATCGATGCACGCTCCTCGCCTGTCGAAGCGTGTTCAACGCGGCATTGCGTACACAGTTTCCGCACCAAGCGCTGCGCCAATACACCGCGGAGCGACGACGCGAGAAGGTAAGGCTCCACGCCCATATCGGTCATGCGCGTGACCGCCGCACCGGCCGTGTTGGTATGCAACGACGCGAGCACAAGGTGCCCCGTCAAGCTCGCCTGAATCGCGATCTCGGCCGTTTCGCGATCGCGAATTTCGCCAACGATGATCACGTCAGGGTCGTGCCGCAGAATCGAACGCAACGCCCGCGCGAAGGTCAGTTCAATGCGCGGATTGACTTGCGTTTGCGCCACGCGATCCAGCGCGTATTCGACCGGATCTTCGACGCTCACGACATTCAACCGCTCGCGATCCAATTCGCTCACCGCGGAATAAAGCGTGGTTGTTTTGCCCGAACCGGTCGGCCCTGTCACGAGCACCAAGCCGTGCGGCATCCGCACCGCCTGCCGAACCGCATCGAGTGTCTTTTCCGCGAAACCTAAGCCGCCCAAATCAAGTTTTGCCGCGCTCGTGTCGAGCAACCGCAGCACCACACGCTCGCCATGCTGCGTCGGCAGCGTCGCGATGCGCACATCAATCTTGTGCCCAGCAAGCGTGACCTGCAAACGTCCGTCTTGCGGCAAGCGGCGCTCGGCGATATCAAGCTGCGCCATGACTTTGCAACGCGCCACGAGCGCCGCATGCGTCGCCGCGTCGGTCTCCCGAGCGTCGCCAAGCACGCCATCGACGCGAAAGCGTACGCGCCCACCCTGCGTCGTGGCGTCGAGATGAATGTCGGAAGCACCACGCGCGAGCGCCTCGCGAAAGAGTTCACCCACGATACGAACGGCGGGCGAGTTTTCGTCTTGTTGTGACGACGCCAATAAATCGGTTTCGCCACCGCCGATGGCAGCGTTGGACTCAGGCGCAACGCCACCATTGGCGTCCGCGATTGCGTCCGTCGCACGAACGCTACGCACCGCGTAAGCCTGCGTGACCAAGCGGCGAAATTCTGCTGTGTCCACTGCTTGCGTGCGAAGTGGTTTGCCTAATCGTTGACGCGCAGCACCAAGCGCCGCGACCGTCATGTGCGGAGCCGTCGCTACCCAAATCGACGCGCCTTCATCGGCCAGCGGCACGATGCCGAACTCTTGCGCGAGTTCGAAGGGGAGCGCTTTGGTCAGTGACACGTGTGCCTCATTTGGCGTGGTGGGTCGCGACTGCGCTATGGCCGTGCGGGTGCCGCCGCTGCCGGTGTCGTCGCTGGCGGCGGAAGCGCGGGCGTGTTGAGTGGCAAGGCCGGATTCGTCATGGGCGGCAATGCGAAGCGCGCTTCCGGATTCACGCTCTCCTGATCCATACCCAACGTACGGTAACGCTCGTTGCTCAGTGCGCCCGCTTGCGTAGCGTTGCGAAGCACGGTCGGGCGCAAGAAGATCATAAGGTTCGTCTTGGTGCGTTTACGCGTGTCGTAACGGAAGAGATTACCGATCACCGGTGCATCGCCGAGCACGGGTACTTTATCTTGATCGTTGGTGAAACCTTCTTGCAGCAGCCCGCCAAGCACGATGATCTGGCCGTCATCAGCGAGCACTGAGGTTTCGAGCACACGCTTATTCAAACTCGCGAGCCCCTGCGCGACGGCCGCCGACTCGACCACGCTTGAAACTTCCTGGTAGAGCTGCAATCGAATCGCGCCGCCTTCGGTGATCAATGGCTTCACGCGCAACGTCAAACCAACATCGCGCCGCTCGATCGTTTGGAACGGCGCGTTCGTGGTGTTACCGCCCGTCGTGGCGTATTGCCCGGTCAAGAACGGCACGTTTTGACCACCCGAAAAACGCGCTTCTTCATTGTCGAGCGCGAGCAGTGTCGGCATCGACAGGATGTTGGCCGAGGTGTCGTTCTGCATCGCCCGCGCGAGCAACCCAAGATTCAAAATCGTCTTGCCGCCATAGGTCAGCGCACCACGAACGAGGCCAACGTTGAGGCCGCGACTCGCGCCCGTGGGGTTCGCAGCGACGCCCAAAATATTGGTGCCAACATTACTCGTGAAATTGGTGCCGCCGATGCCTTGCGTGCCGCCGTTACCAAGCGCATCGAGTGCTTGCCATTGAATACCAAATTCAGCCGCGCGATCGGCTTGGACTTCCGCGATCAGCGCTTCAACGTAAACCTGCGCGCGACGCACATCAAGTTGCTCAATGACCGAACGCAAATTGTTGTAAACGCCTGTCGGAGCGGAAATCACGAGTGCATTGATCGTGCTGTCGGCATAGACCGTGGCTCCGCCCGCCGAAAACGCCACGGCGCTATTGCTGTTCGTCTGCGGCAACGAACCGGACTGCGACGGAGGCGCGCTGCCCGTTAGCGCGGCGGTTGCGGCCGCCAGCGGCGAAGTGTTGCTATTCGAGGTTTGTCCGCCGCCAGATGGCAGAAGCGACGACAACGAGTTGGATGGGGCGCTACCACCGCTGCTGGAATTGTTGCCGCCTTCGGCACCCAACACACGGCGCAGCGTCATCGCAACTTGTGCGGCGTCGGCGTGTTTCAAGTAAACGATGCGAATGTTGCCCGGTGCTGCGGTCGGACGGTCAAGGTCTTGGATGAGCGCCTTGACGCGAGCGAGGCGACCTGCGTCTTCGCTTCGAACAATGACCGAGTTGCTGCGCGGGTCAGCGGTGATGACTAAACGATCACGCGCATCCGCGCCCTGGTTGCCGCCGTCGGCAAAGGCACGGTTGAGTGTTGCTGCGACGTCAAGCGCATGCGCGTTGACCAGCGTGATGAGTTCCGGCGCAGCGGCGCTTGGCGTGTCGAGCCGTGCGATCACTGCCTCGATGCGGCGAATGTTGTCACCGTAGTCGGTGATGATGATTGCGTTGCCCGGCGGGTATACGGTCAGACCACTCGACGCTGCCACGAGTGGACGCACAGCGTTGATGACCGAAGCGGCGTTTTGGTGTGCCAGCGGGATGACTTTCGTCGTGATCGCGCCGATGCCGCCGTTGTTTCCAAAAGGCGTGGGGAGCGTTTTCGCATCAATTTCCGGGACTACGCGAACAATGCCGCCCGCACCTTCAACCGCCGCAAATCCGGCCATGCGAAGCGCCGAGAGAAACGTGGGATAGGCAAGCCCCGGCGAAACACCGCGCGCAGACTGAATGTTGATCTTGCCCTTTACCTTCGGATCAAGGATGAAGGTCTTTCCCGTGAGTTCGCCAACTGCCTTGGCAACGACCTCAATGTCGGCATCGACAAAATTGAGCGTGACCGGCGTTTGCGCGAACGCGGCAACAGCCATTCCGAGCGCGGCAGCGAGCACTGCAACCCGGCGACGCAGAAAGGGGAAAAGTCCGAGCAAGTTCATCGGAGCAGTTTAGCATCGGGGCGGGTGTCGCTGCCCCGCCCAACGCCCGCTTCAGCAGCGCGGGAAGGCTACCCGGCGTTCAAGCGAAAGCGCGTGACCTGCTTGTCGTATTCGTTTTCGACTTCTTTGGTGATTTCGATGCCGTCGAATCGAATCACGCGACCGCCGCCGGCGCGACAGGCATCGCGCTCGTACTGACACGGCCCCATCGCCGGGAAACGTGCGCAAATGCGGCCTGAGTTTTCAGGGAACGCAATGGGCGCACGGGATTCCGCGCCTTGTGCACCTCGCACGCAGTGGTAGCGCGTCGCGCCCGCTGGCGTGACGGAGCTAGCCGTTGCGATTTCGTGCGCAGACGGCTGCGAACGGACCGGGGCGACCGAACCTTTGGCTGCCGTGACCGAGGTCGCTTCGCCATTAACAGGCGGAACTGCGGGCGGCGCTTCAGCCGCTTTCGGCTCTACCTTTGGTGCCTCCGGCCCACCGGGCGCAACAACCGTTGAGGGAGGCTTTGTCGTTTGCGCCGAGGTCGCGTCGGCGAGCTTTGGAGCTTGCGAACAACCCGCCAACGCCAGCACGGTGACCAGCGCCGACGCAACGCGCATGCACGTCGAAGCACGGAACCGCTCTTCTCGGCATTGGACAGAGAAAGGATGTGCGATGTGTGTAGTCATGGCTGGCGCTTATCCGAAAAAATCAAGCGGAAGGAATGAAGCTCTCGTCGCCTTGATGCTTGCGTTCAAACTTGATGAAGTTGTAGTAGCCGCAGGTAGAGCCGTTGGGGTAATCGCGACACACTTGCGGACGACCTTCGTAAATCGTGCAGCGACGCTCGTCTTGGTCAAAGAACATGCACATCGACTTGTACACATGATCCTTTCGATGCCGCAGCACGCGTAGCGTCTTTCCGTCATGTTCTACGATGCGTGTGAATTTTTCGCGCGCCTTGGCGACCGGCAACCCATGGTGCTTGGCGAGCCGCGAGACGTCAGACGCCTTGGTTTCGATGTAGTCGTAACTGCAACAGTAGCCCGGGCACTTGCTGCAGTCGAAGGTGTTTTTGGTGGCCATCGCGTCGATAAATCGTTTCTTCGTCGCGCATGATAGAGGACTCGCGCGACGCAATCCGAATAACGCCTCATGTTGCGAAAAATCTGAGCCTAGAACCCACTTAGAATCGTCGCACCTGCGCAGCGCCTCTGCCGCGCTTGATACCTCTCCTCTCGACCCACTGGATTGCAATTTGCTGTACAGAAATCCTCGCGGTCTTACACGATACTGGCGCTACGCGGCCCTCGCGTGCAGCCTCGCATTCGTCTCCGCTATCAACGCATGGACAATTTCATCGCGCGAATTGGTAGACGTTGAATTCTCCGCCGACGGCGCGCTTTTGGTGCTCGTAAGCGCACCAGGAAGCGACGAACCCGGGCTGTATCGTTGGCTACCGGACAGCAATCGAATTCAACTCATATGCCGCATCGCGTCGCCTGCCGCCTTTTCGTTTGATCGGAAGACAATCATTGAGCGCAACGGCAGTGAGAGCTCACAGCTCAATTTCTATTCCGCCGACACCTGCGCGCGCACCGGCACCTTACCGATCGACGGACGAGTGCTTGATGTTGATAGTCGCGGGCATCAAGTCGCGGTGGCGGTTCGCTCCGCGTCGAACGCACTGTCCATTCGCCTTTATCGCCTTCCCGGCGATCTGATCGCGGAGACGTCAGTCGGTCGCAACATCGAAATGGGCTTTGCACCGGATGGGCGCAGTCTAGTGAACTTTGACGTCAGCGACGGCGGTCAAGCGTTGTGGCGGTGGCCCGACCTACGGCGCGACCCGCTCCCGCAGTGGGCTTCGGATGTTGAGGTGACGTTTGTTCCGGGATCGGAATGGGTCAAGCGCTACAGCGAGCAAACGTTGACGGTCGCGCAGTGGCCGTCGGGCAAGCCACTTTACGCAATTGGTGCACCGCGCAGCATGCGCCTTCGCGAGCTTTCAGCGGACGGTCGGTATGGTGTGATGCAGCACCGAGATGGCGGGATTGAATATTTGGAATGGGTCGATTTTGCTGCTGTCGAGCGTCGGTCGTTGACGCGCCGCAGCAGTGGCAGCATCGATCACGCGGCGATTGACGCGACCGGCAAACACGTGGCGTGGACAGAACGCAGCGGTGACAAGCCCAATCAGGTGACCGTCTATCGATCAACGATGGATGGCGTCGCGGCCGGCAACGCTCCGTTGGCACGCACTAAGTAGCACATAAGTTCCTTTCCAATGGGGCTATTCAGCGCGAAGTTTCGGGCATAAACTGCGCTTCTTGTCTGGCGCGCCACTGTTGCGTGGCGCAATTCGCTTTCGCCTTTCGTCTTATGCTTCGACATTCATTCACCAACTACAGGGGAACCCGACGATGGATCTTGCAAAACTGATCGAACGCGCCAAAGGCATTTGCCTTTCACCGAAAACAGAATGGGAAAAAATCGCCGCTGAAACGACCGATGTGAAGTCGCTGTACACCGGCTACGCGATGATCCTCGCTGCCATCCCTGCGGTGTGTGGTTTCTTGGGAATGTCACTCATTGGCATTTCCATGCCAATCGTCGGCACGTTCCGGACACCTATCGGTGCGGGGCTTGCACAACTCGTCATTGGCTACGTCATGGGATTGGCGGTGCTGTACGTTGTTTCGCTCATCGTTAACGCCCTCGCGCCGACGTTTGACGGACAGAAAGACGCGGTTCAAGCGTTGAAACTCGTCGTCTACTCCTCTACGCCGGTCTGGATTGCGGGTGTCTTGTCGCTCATTCCGATGTTGGGAATGCTCACAATCATCGCGGGTCTTTATGGCCTGTACCTGCTTTATATCGGCCTACCCGTACTGATGAAGAATCCGCCGGACAAGTCGATCGGCTATACGGCGCTTGTAATCGTCTGCTACATCGTTTTGGCGATGATTACGGCCGCGATTGTTGGCGCACTTGTGGGTACCGGCGCGATGATGCGCGGACGCTTCTAGCCGCGCGACTGCTGTCAGCGAATCAGTAAGCTGATGCTCAAAAGAAAGGCCGCGAGAGCGGCCTTTTCTTATTCGGTCGACGCCAAACCAGCAGGACGCGCGGGGGGACGCTCCGCATCGTCGCGCGGCGCTGACAGCGACTCGGGCGTGTGGATACGGTCACGGCGCAAATGCGACTTGCCGTGATACAGAAAGCGCTCAAGCTCATTGAGTGCCCGTGTGTACACATCGCGCTTGAACTCAATCACGCCATCAAGATCGACCCAGTAGTCGTTCCAGCGCAAAGCATCAAACTCAGGTTTGACATCCGCGCGCAGGTTCAGGTCGCTATCGCGCCCAACCAATCGCAGCAGATACCAAATCTGTTTTTGCCCGCGATAGTTTCCGCGCCACTCTCGCTTTATCCACGATGAAGGCACTTCATATCGCAACCAATCTCGAGTGCGCCCGAGAATCCTTACATGTTCCGGCCGTAAGCCAACCTCTTCATGGAGCTCGCGATACATGGCCTCTTCCGGGCTTTCGCCGGGGTTAATTCCGCCTTGCGGAAATTGCCACGAGTGCTCACGTATCCGTTTTCCCCAAAAAACCTGGTTCCTGTGATTGGCGATCACAATGGCGACGTTCGGCCGGAAGCCGTCTTTGTCCAACATACGTCACCCAACAACTCTATTTGTATCGATTGTCACACACGTTGCGATTGCGCGCATCAGACAAACAAACTGTGACGTTTTGATGAATAAAAAAATGCCGAGTTGCATTATTTCTATATTTCTATTATTGTTTAACTATGGAAACTAGAAACGCCGCTGCACTGCTCGCCTCCCTTGCACAACCGACACGCTTGGACATCTTCCGCGCGTTGGTCGTAGCCGGCCCCAACGGCCTCGCCGCCGGCACACTGGCGGAACGCCTCGGCGTGGGCGCGCAGGTGCTCTCGTTCCACCTGAAAGAACTCCGCGTTAATGCGCTCATTGATAGCGAACAACAAGGTCGCTTCGTCATTTATCGCGCGCGTTTCGACACGATGAACGCGCTCCTCACATTCATGACGGAAAACTGCTGCGCGGGCAGCAAAGCGGGCGAACACGATGCGGCGTGTTGCGCACCGAGCGTGTCCGTGTCGTCCGCAAAGAAAAAAGCCAAGTAACCACCAGAAGGAACTCCCATGAAACGCTTTCACGTTCACGTCGCTGTTGAAGATTTGGCCCAAAGCACACGCTTTTACAGCGCGCTGTTCGGCGCTCAACCATCGGTCGAAAAATCCGACTACGCCAAATCGATGCTCGATGATCCGCGCATCAACTTTGCGATTTCGCAACGCGGCTCGACGCCAGGGCTCAATCACCTGGGCTTTCAGGTCGACAGCGAAGACGAGCTCGCGGCACTTCAAACACAACACCGCAAAGCGCAGCTTACCGTTCTGAACGAAGGCAAAACAACGTGCTGCTACGCCGAAAGCGAAAAGCACTGGGTCACCGACCCGCAGGGAATTCCGTGGGAGATGTATCGCACGATGGGCGAAGCACAGACGTTCAACGGTGAGCCAGAACTCGCGCCGGTGGCAGCAAAGGAACGAACCTGCTGCGCGCCGAGTTGCTGCACGCCGGGCTCGGCTGCGGAAGCGCCGAAGGCGAAAGCCTGCTGCGGCTAAGTTCGCGTCGCGCGCAGCTCGCTCCCCTCCTCGAAATCTAAATCATGAAAACCTACAACATCCTTTTCCTCTGCACCGGCAATTCCGCACGCAGCGTCATGTCCGAAGCGCTTGCCACTACGATGAGCAACGGCCGATTTATCGGCTATAGCGCAGGCAGTCACCCGACGGGCAAGATCAATCCGTTTGCGATCGAAATGATCGCGCCCACGGGCTACGACACATCGAAATTGCGCAGCAAGTCGTGGGACGAATTTGCGCTACCTGACGCGCCAAAGATGGACTTCATCATCACCGTCTGCGACAACGCTGCGGGCGAAAGCTGTCCGTATTGGCCTGGCAACCCCGCGACGGCGCACTGGGGTTACGAAGACCCCGCTGCGGCGGAAGGCTCTGACGAGGCCAAGCGCGCAGCATTTCAAAAAGTTTTTCAGCAAATCGCAACGCGCATGCGCACGTTTTGCTCGCTGCCGATTGAGTCGCTTGATGCACTCGCCATCAAACGTGAAATTGCGGCGATTGGCAACACGCCTGTCGCACATTAGTCCACATACAAAGCATCGTGAAGATATCGGGAACCCGTATGAAAAAAGTGATTGCGCATTGGACGCTTGCGCTTACGGTCGCGTCGAGCATGTCGGCGTTTTTTGTAGCGCGCGCATTCTCGATAAATCTGGAGCTGGTTGTGTTTGCGGTGACGGCCTTCACGCTGATCGCCGCCATGGCCGTAGAGGGTTGGATGCCATTCGACCCGCTTTGGAATGCTGGAAATGGTGATTTCAAAACTGATGCGACAAGCACGGTTTTACTGCTGGGCGTCGTCGATCCGCTACTGAAAGCCTTCGCTCCGCTGCTCGTTGTGTTCGCATACTCAAATATCGCCACGCGCGAAACGTTCACGCTTTTCCCGGTAGACGCGTCGTTTCTCGTGCAACTCGTAGTAGCCACGCTGCTCATCGAATTGGGCCGCTACTGGGCGCACCGCTGGCACCACACGAACCGCTTCCTGTGGAGGTTGCACGCGATGCATCACAGTAGCGAACGACTTTATGCCGTGAACAATTTTCGTTTTCATCCGCTGAACTACGTAGTAAATTTTGCACTCAGCACTTTTCCGCTCATGCTTATCGGCGTGCCGGCAGACGTGTTGTTTGGATATATGGCGCTCACTCAGCCTGTGCTTATGCTGCAACACGCGAACATTGATCTGCGTAGCGGTTGGCTAAATTACGTTTTCAGCTCAAACGAACTTCACCGTTGGCATCACTCGAGCGACTCGACCGAAGCAAACAGCAATTACGGCAGCGCGCTCGTCGTTTGGGATCAGGTCTTCGGCACGTTCAAATTTCCGCGTAAAAGCCGAACACCAAAGCGCATTGGTTTGTTCGAGCAAAGCGCGAACTATCCGGCGCGAGCTGGTTACCTGCAACAGCTACTCTCGGCCTTTGGCCCATCGTGCTGCCGCGCGTAGAGCACCGTAAAAAGCTCCCATGTCAGACAAGTCAAAACCCGCGACCTGCCCACCGCAAACTATGAATTTATTTGAGCGCTACCTCACCGTCTGGGTTTTTTTGTGCATCGTCGCTGGCATTGCGTTCGGACAAATTGCGCCCGGCGTGTCGCAGGCGATTGGCCGCATGGAAATCGCTCAGGTGAATTTGCCGGTGGGACTCCTCATTTGGGTGATGATTATCCCAATGCTCGTGAAGGTAGATTTCGGCGCACTCTCGGACGTGCGCAAGCATGTACGCGGCATCGGCGTCACGTTGTTCGTGAATTGGTTGGTGAAGCCTTTTTCGATGGCGTTCTTGGGCTGGCTGTTCATCCGCCACCTGTTCGCACCGCTGCTCCCAGCGGATCAATTGGACAGCTATATCGCGGGGCTGATTTTGCTCGCGGCGGCGCCGTGTACTGCGATGGTATTTGTCTGGAGTCGCCTCACCAACGGCGACCCGTTATTCACGCTGTCACAAGTGGCGTTGAACGACAGCATCATGGTCGTTGCGTTCGCGCCGTTGGTCGCGTTTCTGCTCGGCATCTCCGCGATCACAGTGCCGTGGGCGACCCTTGTCACTTCAGTCGTTCTCTACATCGTGATTCCGGTCATTCTTTCGCAGCTACTGCGCAAGATGTTGCTGGCAAAAGGACAGGCCGCATTCGACGCCACGATGGCGAAGCTCGGCCCGTGGTCTATCGCAGCGCTCCTCGTCACGCTAGTGCTCCTTTTTGCGTTTCAAGGTGAAGCGATCTTGAAGCAACCTTTGGTGATTGCGCTGCTTGCAGTACCGATTTTGATTCAGGTGCTGTTTAACTCGGCGCTCGCGTACGGCCTCAATCGCGCGTTAGGCGAGAGCCACGCCGTGGCCTGCCCTTCGGCGTTGATCGGTGCGTCTAATTTCTTTGAGTTAGCTGTGGCCGCAGCCATTAGTTTGTTCGGTTTTCACTCGGGCGCAGCGCTAGCAACGGTCGTCGGCGTATTGATCGAAGTGCCGGTGATGCTCGTCGTCGTGCGTATCGTCAATCAATCCAAAGGCTGGTACGAACGCGGCGCACGGCAAAATGCGGCATGAGCGCTGAACATCATCACGACCACGGTCACTCGCACCACCACGCCAACG
>JAKPSO010000173.1 GCA_029571495.1 Pseudomonadota bacterium | reverse complement strand
CCACGTAGACGACGCGCTGGCCGTTCGGTGTAACGCGGGCGCGTGGGGAGAGTCTCACATCCGTGCCAATCGGCATATGCGTGGTGACGCGTGTGATGGTGGTGTTGGGTCCCGCCGCCGACTGCAACCGAGTCAGATAGTTCGACACAGCATTCGCGGTGGTGCGCAGCGCGACGGGCGCGGTGGCGTTGGCGACTAAAGCGGCACCGCGAATTCCCTGCGCCCATCGCGCATAGAGGACGCCGTCCGTGGTCGGCAATATCTTCCCGTCTCCGTCGATGTCGAGGGCGGAGGTTAGCGTCAGGTAAGTGGTGCCGTAGAGTTCGTCTACAGCGGCGTCGTTTCGGTTGTTGATCCACGCGATGGCGTTGAGGCCCGTCGCAACCGAGGTGGTCGATACGGTGTCGTCGATCACGGCGGACCCGTTGCCAACGACGGCGGTCACGATCAAACGGTATCCGATTCCGTGTGTGACTGCATACAAGATGCGTCCGCCCGCAAGCAGAGTAAACCAGCGCACACGCTCGGATCCGGCCAAGGTCGAAAGTCGGACCGGAGCGCCGCCGATCAGGTCAGCGGACCACAGCTCATCCACGCCGTTGGTCGCGCGGTCTGCGATGAAGATTGCGCGTTGGCTGTTAGCGCTGAAGGCGTAGTCGTAGACGTCGCCTCCGCTGACCATCGTTCCCGACACGTTCACAATGGCGCCGCCGGTTGTTGCGACGCTCCACAATTCATTTTGCTCATCGACGGTCGCGTCTGCGACAAAAAGTACGCGCGCGCCGTCAGCGCTGATCTTGAAGTCTGCGACATCACCGCCGCTGACCAAGCTGCTGTGTGAAATTTTTGATGCCGCGCTGCTTCCGTTGATGGGAACGCTGAAGAGTTCGTCAACGGTCGCGGTTGCCACGTCGCCCAGAAAAACCACGGTGTACGGCGCAGCGGGACTAATGTGAAAGCTCGCGACGCGCTGGAACACGCTCGCGAAAACGGGGGAGAGTCGCGTAATCGTTGCTGTGGTTGTGCTCGGCGCGAGCGGCACGCTCCATAGGTCGACGAGGTTTAGTGTGGCGCGATCGGCGGTGTACACCGCACGCAGGCCGTCGCCGCTGATTTCGAAGCCCGTCAGGTTGCCGCCAGTGGCCTGAATCTGCGAAAGATTCGTGATCGGTGCTGCGACGGTTGGGCCCGTGATCGGCACACTCCATAGGTCGTGAATGCCCGGCGTGACGCGGTCAGCCATGAACAACACTTTCGTGCCGTCGGGCGTGATTTGTATGGCTGCCGTTGTGAAACCAGCCAACGTTGTCGTGTTGTCGACTTCGCCTCCTGCCGCAATGCTTCCGGACAATGTCACGGGTGTTGGTGGGATGACTGCGGGCGCAAGCGCGACACTGAAGAGTTCGTTCACTGCCACGCTCGCGACGCTGGCGCGGTAGACGACACGCGAACTGTCGGGGCTGATCGCGTACGCGGAAACGCTGCCGCCGGAGACCATCGCAGCGCTCGATAACTGGGTGATGGGGGCGGTTGCCGTCGCGCCACCAATGGGGACGCTCCATAAGTGCAAGCGGTTGCTTTGGCTTGCAACGTACGCCGTATAGAGCACGGTTTGTCCATCCGGCGTGATCGCGAAGCTACGGATATCGGCGTGCGCAGAGTCCAGCTGTTGGTTCAGCCGCGTGGGCTCTCCGCCAGCGAGCGGCACGCTCCAGAGCTCCTTGGATTGCCCCGCCGGCCCGTCCCGTTTCGCGACGAAGACAGCACGTTGCGCCGAATCGCTTATTTGAGGTCGCGTCGCTTCAAGTGAGCGTTCGACGCCGCCGTCCGCGCGCATCGTTCCCGACAGACGAACGATTGGTGCTGCGTCCACCACCGGCGGCACCGATGCGAGCGCGAAGGCCAATATGAAGGCGTTCGTCAGGCGACATGTCAGCGTTCTGGTCATCATGGTCTCTCGTCGTTCGTACGTCAATGCGGCGTGCCTACGTCTTCGCCAGCGAAAAGCGGGCGCTACCATGCTCTACGCAATTTGCGCGCGAACTCAGACATTTGGCGCAACAGAACACAGTGCGCCGTCTGTACCGGCGGATGGCTACACTTTGTGCCGTACCTACCGCAACCGCTTGATACACGAAAGTAAAACGGTGGAACTGACGCTGCAAGCGATGAAGACCTTGTCTGAGCTGATGGATCAAGCACTTGATCTGCACGGCGACGCGCGTGCGCAGTGGCTCGCCGCGCAAGCCACCGGCCCGAACGCAGCGCTTTATCCGCATCTCGTAGAGATGTTGGATCGCCAAGCGCGCATGGATACGACGTTTCTGGTGAGCCCTGCGCGCGCCGATTTCTCGGCGAGTGCGACCGCGCCCGCGTTTGCGGTCGGCGGGCGAGTGGGCCCGTACCTGCTCGAACGCGAGATCGGACGCGGTGGGATGGGCGTTGTTTGGCTGGCAACGCGTGCCGATGGGGCCATCACGCGAAAGGTTGCGCTGAAGCTTCCGATGCTCGGTCGCTCGCTCGCCCTGGCCGACCGCTTTGCGCGCGAGCGCGACATTCTGGCGCAACTCACGCATCCCAATATCGCGCGACTTTATGACGCCGGTGTGAGCGATGACGGACAGCCATTTTTGGCGCTCGAATACATCGATGGCAAACCAATTACCGAGCATTGCGACGCGCTGAAGCTTCCGATTCGCGAACGCTTGCAGCGCTTTTTGCAAGTCATCGCTGCCGTGCAGTTTGCACATGCGAATCTTGTGATTCATCGCGATCTCAAGCCGAGCAATATTTTGGTGAGCGACGATGCGCAGGTGCATTTACTTGACTTCGGAATCGCAAAGCTTCTCGACGAGCCGCAAGGTCACACAAAC
Organism: Pseudomonadota bacterium; assembly: GCA_029571495.1. Taxonomy (GTDB): domain Bacteria; phylum Pseudomonadota; class Gammaproteobacteria; order Burkholderiales; family Casimicrobiaceae; genus Casimicrobium. Next base: position 11,463 of record JAKPSO010000173.1, on the reverse strand, counting down.
GAAACCGAGCTCACGCTGATCGCGGGTCGCGCGCTTACGCTCGATTACGCAAGCCCGGAACAACTGAGTGGAAAGCCAATCAGTACTGCGAGTGACGTTTACTCGTTGGGTGTCGTGTTGTATCAATTGCTCACGGGGCAAAAACCTTATCCACTCAAGCGCGGCTCGCGGGCGGAGTTAGAAGAGGCGATTCTCAGCACCGAGCCGACGCGCATGAGTGACGCGGTGCGCCGTGGCGAGATGTCGCTGGCGACGACGCGCTCGCTCGCGCGCGATCGCCTGGCGCGAACCCTGGGTGGTGATCTCGACACCATCGTAAACAAAGCAACGAAGAAGGAGCCGCAGCAGCGCTACCTCACAGTCGCAGCATTGGGCGAAGATATTCAGCGCTACCTCGACGGTCTGCCGGTGCAAGCGCAGCCCGATAGCTGGGGTTATCGCGCACGAAAATTTGTGTCGCGCAATCGCATCGGCGTCGCGGCGGCTGCGGGCGTGACGGCGGCGCTGGGTGTTGGCCTTGGAACGGCGCTGTGGCAAGCCAACGTCGCTACTGAGCAAGCGCAACGCGCAGACGCTGCGGCGGAGAGCGCTCGCAACGCACAAATGCGCGCAGACGACGAGGCCGCTGCAGCACGGCGCGAAAGCGCGCGCGCCGATGGCGAGGCCCGCTCGGCGCTCGCGTCAGCCACGCGGGCGGACGAAGAGGCGGCTGGCGCGCGACGCGAAGCCGCACGTGCTGACCGTGAGGCGCTTCTCGCTCGGCAACAGGCCAAGCGTGCCGATCTGGAGGCGCAGCTCGCCAAGCGCGAAACCGCGCGCGGCAACGCGGTGCAGAGTTACCTCGTTGAATTGTTTAGCGCCAACAGCAAGGATCAAAAGAACGCGGTGCAGGTGCGAAACCTCAACGCCAAGCAACTGCTGGATCGCGGAGCCCAGCGCATTGAAGAGGCCGGTGGTGTGCACCGCGATGTGGACGCCGTGCTCTTTCGCCTATTCGGAAACTTGTACGAAAACCTCGAAGACTTTGAATCCGCTAAGCGACTGCATCAACGAAGCGTGAAGGTCGCCGAGGCAGCGTACGGTAAGCAATCGAAGCAGTACGCGATGGCTATTCTCGATCTTGCGTGGGTTGAGGGCTTCGGCGAAATCGGCAAACGAATTGACCTCATCGAGGAGGCGCAGGCCATCTTGCGCCGCGTAGCGCCCAACAGTGAGGAGCTAGCACAGGCGCTCTACTACGAGGCCGAGAACGTTGACCGTTCCGACCCGGCGCGTGCAGCGCGGGCGGCGACTGAATCGATTCGATTGCTCGAGTCTTTCCAAGGCGCGATCAAACTTAAAGCCACGGCCTATCGCTCTTTAGGCCACGCCAAACGAGCGCTCGGAGAATTCGAGCCGGCGCTCGCGGCGTACCGTCGCTCGGCGGAATACTTCACACAGCTGTCCGGGCCGGACAACATCGAGGTCGGCGAGACCATTGGCGGCGTTTCCGCATGCTTGTGGCAACTGTTGCGCCTGCGCGAAGCCGAAGAAGTGGGGCGCAAAGCCGTTGAAATCACGCGGCCGTTCGACCCCGAGTTTGTCGATGCCAAAGTCTTTGGCCGCTCCGCGCAGACGATGCTCGCGGGCCTGGGCCGCGCCAACGACGCAGCCGCAGCGCTGCAACGAATCTATGATCGATTGCAAGATAGCGATGGCAAACCCCACGCGCTGAAGGCGGGCGTGAGCATCGCTATGGCCAACGTTGAACTCGTGCGTGGTGACGCGCAGCGCGCGATGGAGCTGGCGCAACGCAGTCGCAAGGAAATGCGTTGGCGCACGCATAGCGTGATCGCAGGTGGTCTCAACGTCCTAGCCCGTGCGGCGCTTGACGCAGACAACCTGCCGGTGGCGCGCGAGGCTATCGCCGAATCTCGCAAGATCATGCTGGAGCGGGGCCTGCCAACACCGAGTGTTAGTGCATTGGCCCGCCTGTCGGCCGAGCTTGCTGCAAAGGAGGGGCGCGCGGAGGCCGCAATCAGCGAATTTGACGAGGCATTTTCAAGCACCGGAAAACTTCGTTCGGAGTGGACGTCGCCGCTCTCACGCGTGACCAACGAGACGACTCGTGCGCGCGTGTTGCTGCTCGCAGGCCGCGCGCAGGAAGCTGCGCGTCTCATCGAGCCGTGGCTTCATCTTCGCGACGGCCTTGAACTCCCTCATGCCTTGCGGGCGGAAGTGCATCTGCTCGCGAGCGAAGCCGCCGTGAAGCTGCGCAGCGAAAATGCCACGCATCTCGTGGCGGAGGCGCGTGCGATTATCGGCCGCGTTGATGTACCGCACAGCGCGCGTTTGCAACGTCTGAGTGCCCTCAATGCGCAGTAGGTGCCGAGAAGCCGCAAGCATCGCAACGCGGGCACTAGCTGCTACGCTCCGTACTTGCGATGAATAACGAAATCACTCAGTTGTTGGGACGCGCGAAGGCTGGCGACGCGGACGCGGCAGGCCGCGTTTACGCAACGCTCTATGCGGAACTTCGTGGCATTGCGCACAGCCGATTGCGCCACGGCGGTGATCGCATTTCGCTCGACACCACGGCGCTCGTTCACGACAGCTATCTGCGGCTCGTGAGCGCACGTTCGCTGGACCTTAAGGATCGTTCGCATTTCCTGGCGTACGCGTCGAAAGTCATGCGCTCGGTGATCATTGATCTGATCCGCGAGCGACAAGCGGAGCGCCGCGGTGGCGGGCAATTTGACTTTACGCTCAACACGCAAATCGCCGACGCACAGAGCGACGAAGCGAGCAACGCCGACGAAGTGCTCAATGTGCACGACGCATTGGCGCGGCTGGAGGCGATTGACGCGCGCATGGCGACCGTCGTTGAGATGCGCTATTTCGGCGGTCTCAACGACGGCGAGATTGCGGAAGCGCTGGGCGTCACCGCGCGTACCGTGGGCCGCGACTGGGAAAAGGCTCGGCTCTTCTTGCACTCGATGCTGAAGGATTAGCCGCGGCTAGCGCTTGTTGCCGTCGTGCTTTTGGCGGGCGATGCGACGGCTTTGCTTGTTCTGTTCATGCTGGATCGCGCGGCGCTCAGCGCGCGTGACTTTGCCATCGGCAGCGGCGGCGGCTTTCATGCCGTCGACTTTGGCTTGACCCGCTTTCATTCGAGCGGCTTCGCGCTTCGATAGCGTGCCGGTTTTTTCGCCTTGCGCAATTCGCGCCGCTTGGTTGGTCTGACGTTGGTCGATATTGGGTGTTGCCGTTTGCGCGTTGGCTGTCGACGCAATTGCGAGGGCGAAGGTTGTGGTTACAGCGGCGAGTACAGAGTGTTTAGCTGAGAGCATGAAGGGTCCCTTTGGAAATTGTGCGAATGAACACGGTGCGCACCACGCGCGGATCCGTTCACTGTGCTTTACGCGAAATGACCAGAAACTCAGACGCACTCGAAACAATTGAGCCGCAATGTCTGAGTTGCGCCCAGTTTTCCGTAATGCCTCTTAGAGGATGCTACGCACGGCGTTCGGTGGGCCAGCGGTAGCCGCCAGCGTCTTTGGCCAATAGGAGTTCAGTTCACCATGCATAACCATCTTGGCAGCTCTGCCTACTCGGCGCTTGGGCGAATTCGCTTGATCGCGGTGGCAGCACTCTCGCTCGCCGCAACGACGCTCGCAACGGCGCAAACCTGCCCGTTCGACGACGGCAATTCAACGCTCGCTCGTGAAGGTCTGATTCTGACGCGCTACGCGCTTGGTATGACCGGCCCTGCGTTGGTGGCGAACACGGACATTCCCGCTGCTGACGCACCCACGGTCGAGGCTACGATCCTATGTCCAAGCTGCGGCCTCGACATCAACGGCAATGGCGCGTTTGACACCGTCGACGCGACGATTATCAGTCGAAAGATCGCTGGTTTTTCCGGAGCAGCGTTGACCAATGGCCTCGCGCTGGGCGCCGGTTCGCGCAACACGCCGGCCGCGGTGCAGAGCTTTTTGCTCGCGGGATGCGGAGCGACCGGCGGGACCGTGACCAGCGTGATCGCGGGGCTCGGCCTCACGGGCGGCACAATCACTGCCAGCGGCACGATTGCGGCCGACACCACGTACCTGCAGCGTCGCGTTAGCGCGAGCTGCGCTGTCGGTTCCAGTATTCGTGCGATTGCTGCGGATGGCACGGTCACTTGCCAGGTTGATGCCACTGGCGGCAACGGAACGGTGACGAGTGTCGCTACCGGAGCTGGTCTTACGGGTGGTCCGATCACCACGAGCGGTTCATTGGGTCTCACCGCCACGCAGCTTTTGCCCACGACGGCCTGTGCGGCGAACCAAATCGCGAAATGGAATGGCTCGGCGTGGACGTGCGCCACGGACGCAACTGGCGGCAGCGGCACCGTCACGAGCATCGCGACCGGGGCGGGGCTCACCGGTGGTCCGATTACGGCATCGGGCACAGTGGCGCTGGCGCCCACTCAACTGCTGCCGACCACAGCGTGTGCAAACAATCAAATTCCTAAATGGAATGGCGCGGCTTGGATATGTGCCGCCGAGACCGCTGCCGGGAGCGGCACCGTTACCGGAATTCTCACGGGCATTGGACTCACGGGCGGCCCGATCACGACGGTGGGAACCGTCAATATTCAGGCCTCGTACCGTTTGCCGCAATCCTGTGCCACCGATCAGATTATTCGCTGGAATGGGACGGCGTGGGTGTGCAGCACCATGCCCGTATTACCCGCAGCGTGCAGTGTTGGGCAATTGCTGACGCTAACTAGCGGCGGAGAACTCCAGTGCACCGGCGGGCCGACAGCGGTAGTTCGCGTCGACAGCATCGGCAGTGTGGGCCAGGTCCCGCGGGTAGCGATCGGTACGGATGGATTCCCGGTCATGAGCTACTACGACCGCACCAACGCGACCATCAAACTTGCTAAATGCGGTAACGCAAGTTGCAATGGGCCCAATTCGATCGTGACCCTCGCCTCGACCGGCAGTAACCTCATTTTTCAGGTGTATTCGGCCATCGCGGTCCCTGCCGATGGCCGACCGGTAATCACTTACCACGACACCACCAACACCGCCTTGATGTTCATACGCTGCGCGGACGCGGCATGCACGGGCGTCAATACGCCCGTCACGCTCGATAACTCGGGCTATTCCAGTGGCAGCACAAGTGCCATTGCGATATCGAGCGCGGATGGATTTCCAGTCATCAGCTACAACGCGCAGGCGGTCGACGCGTTTAGCCCCGGTCTTCTAAGGGTTTACAAGTGCAACAACGCAGACTGCACGGCTGGCGTGATGACAGACGTCGACGCGCCAGTGGGCGTCTCGGTCGGGTTGCAAAGCTCGATTGCTGTTCCCGGCGATGGTTTGCCAGTGATCAGCTACTTCGACGCTTCCGACAAAAATCTTCGGGTTGCCAAATGCAGCACAACCTCGTGCACAGGGTCCGCAACCGTGACCCTGTTCGACGTAGCTGAAGAATCCGGCGGTGCTACCTCCATCGCGATTGGCGCAGACGGTCTGCCGGTGGTGGCTTACACAGGTGGGACAAATCTCGCGCCCACCATCAAGGTGCTTAAGTGCGCCGTTGCTGCATGCACCAGCGGCACTGTCACACTTGTCGACGGCACCGCAAACGTCGCGTCTCCATCCATGCGCGTGCCCGCTGACGGCTTGCCGGTGATGAGCTACTGGGATCTGACCAATAGCCGCTTGAAGGTCGTGAAATGCGGTAACGCTTCGTGCAGTTCCAGCAACACATTTACCGTCATTGATGGAGGACCTAACGTCGGCTCTTATCACTCTCTCGCAGTCTCGCCCGACGGCATTCCCGTGATTGCGTATTTCGAAGCGATTGTGGATGACCTAAAGGTCTACAAATGCGCGAATGCGTTTTGCCGGGCACCGTGATGGCAGGGGCTCAGCAGTTCTGATCTGGGCGCCCGTCCAGTCTGATGGTAGGCGGTAGGGGCGGTGAAAATCTAGGTGCCCAGAGCCGTTGCGGCCGGGTTCGCTGCGTGACGAGGCGAATCGCTGAGAACGAGGCTGCGACGGCGCAAGTAATGGCTTTGTGGCGCCATCGGCCGGTGTTAGGCGTATTGACGCTTGTTTTGACGAATGTCGACATTCGATAAAAGTGATCAGAAATCGCTGCTGGTTTGCCGTTTCCGGTAAAAAGCTGTCAATCATCGGGTTGCGTTTTCGAAAGGTCGCGATGAATCGTAGGTCTAAGGCGTGCACTGCCTTGCGGTATCGCGTGGGCGTGTTTTTCGCGGCGTGGCTGTCGCTTTTGCCGGCATTCGTCAACGCCGTTGCAGCAACCGCACCGCAACTCACCGATGCTGACGTCGTGTGGGACATGCGCGTCATTTCGCTCGACGACGCCAATGCCGCAATCGACGCCGTGCCGCAGCTAAGCGCGCACCGCGGCCTCATCCTCGACCGCGCGGGCCTGCACAGCGTTAGCCCGCGCATGATTGTGCTGCTCCTTGAAATGAGTGGCACGCTGGACGAAATTGCCCAACTTGACAGCGAGCAACAACGCTCGCGAATCGACGCGTTCATCGCTGCGGTCACGCGGATGCATTACTTGGGCAGAAGCATCGACAAGGCAAACGTCGCAGCGCGCCAGACCACGAAAGGCGTGGAGGAGAGCGGCACCATGCTTAGCGATTCCGCTGGTGTCGCTGCGGTGGCAGAGACATTCGTCACGGGCACCGCAAGGCTTCAAGCGTTGGCGGAGCGTTACGTTGCGCGGTTTGGAACGAGCGCGTTTGATCGACAAAAGACACAAGCCGTTTCGCCTACAGCGGTGAGTACGAATACGCTGCGACTCCCGTGGACGCTTGGCCAATATCAATGGGGTTCCGGCGGCGTTCATTCCACGTCGGGTAGCTGCCCCGCGCAAGCCTGTGGCCTGCCTCGCTCTTCGTTGGATTTTTGGCGTCCGGGGTGGAGTTGGAATTCAGACACATCGTCTGGTCGTGTAGTTGCCGCGAACGCGGGAACTGTTGCAAAGATCTCGGCATGCCAGTTGCGCGTAACGTCGCCAGACGGCTGGGCGACTAACTACTATCACCTCGACGGCATTCTCGTGAACACGGGCGACGTGGTCTTCGCCGGTCAGCGTATCGCGGGCATCGCCAATACGCAGGCGGCGGCACTTTGCCAAGGCGGTTCGTCCACCGGACCGCATGTTCACTTTTCACTGATCAACGGCGGGAATCACGTCGACATGGACCAGTCTGAATTGAGCGGGTGGAAGGTCAACGCTACCAGCGTAATCTCCGACTATGACACCAATTGCACGCGGATGTATTACACCCGCGGTGGCAACACAGCGTGTCCAAACAATCCATATTCGCCGGCGGCGTGGGCGATGCACACGTTGCCCGCAACGATGCCGTCCAATCAGCGCTGCACGTTCGACATTGACGGCAATGGGATCGTTGATCCCAACACCGATGGCGTACTCCTTACGAGGTACCTGCTGGGGTTGCGTGGTAACGCTCTCATCGCGGACGCAGTAGGCGCAAATCCAGCGCGCTCCACCGCAGTGGATATACAGAACTTCATCGCGTCAAAGAATTTTGACCTCGACGTTGATGACAGCCAACGAGCCTCGACCGACGGCTTGCTGGTCACGCGAATCATGCGCGGACAAACCAACGCAGCGGTCGCTACGCGAGCGACCGGTGTTGGAAGTTTCCTAACGTCTGGCGAACAAATCGTCGCCTACGCGGCCGGCTGTCGCTAGCGAAACGACGTATTTCGTAAGCGTTTCGCGTTTGCTACCGCGGTGCGGTGCAGCGGCTCCATGCCTTTGCCGATCACGTCGAGTGCGGCGCGGTTCATGCGCGAGCCGACGCTGCCGGCGAACGCGCTTGCAGAGCCACGTCCTGTGAGAAACGGCGACCACATCGCGCGAACCATCGCGAGCGTGAACTGTTGCTGCGCGCGTAGCGTTTCCGCCGCCATCGCCTGCATCGACTCCGCCATCGCGGCGGTTTTCTCCGCGCTCATGAGTTTGAACTCAGTGCGGTCGCGCTCAGAGAGCATCGGTCCCGCCAGTGCCATACGCGTGACGCGATGGGCGACGACGTGTGGCACGGCCATCGCCATTTCAGTGGCTTTTTGGGTAAGCGCGTGCGAGCGATTGCGGCGTCGGGCGGTCATGGTGAGCCTTAAATTTCGAACAATGACCGAGTTTACGCTGCGGTGCAGCAATTTGGTGAGAAAGTTGTACGCTCACTCGCGCATCGCGCTAGTCAGTCAACGGCGAAACTTTCTCGTTGACGACGCGTACATCGACATGACGGCCATCACTGCGCCACCGCACAGACCAAAAAACAAGTCCGATAGCGTGTCCGCGACGCCCAAGTTCATGAGCGTCCCGAGCAAGCGATCCGACGCGAACTCCAGGAGCTCCCACACAATCGCGGTGACAGAGGTCAGTCCGAATGCCAGCAACATACGAATCGAACGCGGAATTAAGCCCACAACCGATTGTGCGTGCTTGATCGCGACGATAAAGAAGTATGCGATGGCCATGCCACCCATGAAGTGCGTCGGCATATCAAGCCACGGCCACCGCAGGTACGCGCTAAACGGTTTCGCCGCGACCGCATAAAACACAAACACCCCCAGCGGCGCCCATGCGGCTTGCTTAAGTGTGTTCACCAGCCAATGATTCATGTAACCAACCTTGTTTAGAGCGTGCGAGGCGTGCTCAGTTTGCGACTATTCCGAGGCGATAGCTTGCGGTGCATCAGCCAGCTTTAAGCGCAATCAGCGATCATGCAACACATGAGGCGCACAACCTGCGTCACCCCATTTTTGACTGAAAGCCAAACACATGCCTTACGCCACCGACCGATTTAGCCGCCTGACCATCGCGCTGCATTGGTTCATGCTGCTTTTAATCGTCGCGGTCTACGCTTCAATGGAGCTTCGTGGCGCGTTTCCGAAAGGTGGTGAAGGACGCGCCTTTATGCAAGTTGCGCACTTCTCGTTGGGGCTTAGTGTGCTGGCGCTCGTTGTCGTGCGCATCGTCGCGCGATTCGCCGGCAACACGCCAGACATCGTGCCTACGCCACCCGCATGGCAAGCGCTGCTCGCAAAGGTGGTACACCTCGCGCTCTACGCGATGATGGTCGCGCTGCCTATCGTTGGTTGGTTGATTTTGAGCGCGAAAGGCAAACCGATTCCGTTCTTCGCCTTCTCGCTGCCGCCCCTGATCGGCGAAAACGCGACCCTCGCGAAATCACTCAAGGAAGTGCATGAAGCCGTCGCCACCATCGGTTACGGCCTGATCGCTGTGCACGCTGTAGCGGCGATCTATCACCACCGCTTCATGCGCGACAACACGATGCTGCGGATGATGCCGAAGCGAGGGTAAGTGCACGGGCGTGCCATACTTTCGGTATGAGCACTTTCACCGCCAATTTCGCAACACGCGTGCGCGCATTCACAGTCGTCTTGGTAACCACTTGCATCGGAACGGCACATGCAACCGAGTTCACCGATTGCCTTTTAAACCTTCAAAGCGCCGCGCAATCGGCCGGAGTCAATAAAGCAACGTACGAAAAGCACACGCAAGGATTGCAACCCGATTTGACGGTGTTGCAAAAGCTCGATTACCAGCCAGAATTCAAATTGGCGGTGTGGGATTACCTTGCGGGGTTGGTGGACGAAGAGCGTGTGACCGACGGCAAACAAGGGCTCGCGCAGCATGCCGATACGCTTAAAAAGGTCGACGAAAAATTCGGTGTGGACGCCGCCACGGTGGTCGCGGTTTGGGGCGTCGAGAGTAATTTTGGTCGAGCGCAGGGCAAATATCCGCTGACGCAAGCGCTCGCGACGCTTTCGTGCATGGGACGACGACAGGCTTTTTTTCGTGGGGAATTTTTCGCCGCGCTTCGGATTTTGCAAGGCGGACACTTCGCGCCGGAAAAGTTCGTTGGTTCATGGGCCGGCGCGTTCGGGCAAACGCAATTTATGCCGAGCACGTTCGAGCGCCTCGCTGTGGATTTTGACGGCGATGGCCGAAAGGACTTGATCGATAGCGCGGCGGACGCACTCGGCTCCACCGCGAACTTCTTGAAGCAGGGCGGTTGGCAATCGACTGAGCCTTGGGGCGTTGAAGTGAAACTTCCCGAGGGTTTCAGCGCCGCGCTCATCGGACGCAAACTCAAGAAACCCGTGGCCGAGTGGGCGCGACTCGGCGTCGCGCGCGTCGGAGGCGGTGCGCTCGCCAGTGGCGGCGTGACTGCGAATGCGTCGGCGGCATTGATCGCACCAGCGGGCGTTGCTGGACCAGTTTTTCTAGTGTTCAGGAACTTCGACGTCATCTACGGCTATAACGCGTCGGAAAGTTACGGGCTCGCGATTGCGCATCTTTCGGACCGCCTGCGTGATCGCGGCGCGTTCGTAACGCCGTGGCCGACGGATGACCCCGGTCTATCTCGCGCGGAGCGTCGCGAACTGCAAACCCTGCTCACCAAACGCGGCCACGAAATCGGAGAAATTGACGGTATGCTCGGCGAAAAAAGCCGCGCGGCAATTGAGAAAGAGCAAGCGCGCTTAGGCCAAAAAGTCAGCGGAAGGGCGGGAGCAAAATTGCTCGCGGCGATGCGCTAGCTGCTAACGTTTCGGTCGAAATATTCCCCCGTCGCGTCACAGGTGGAGCGGACATGAAATGTGGGAGCGGGCTTGCCCGCGATTTGCCATCGTTCCACAGCGCACATAGCCACTGCGTGGCTTGTCGCGGGCATGCCTGCTCCCAGAGAACATTTTTCAGCGAATTTCGCAGCGACGACAATGCCTAAGACGCGCCCGTGGGCCGACGAAGCGAAGCCGAACGGGTAGAAGCCAATACTACGTGCAAACTTAACGTCCGGCTGCGAGGAGCGAAGGGCGTCGCGTAGCGACGAAAAGGCCGCAGGCGCGCCCCTGAACTGACGAAGCGAAGCCGGACAGCTAGAAGCCGATACTCCAAGCAAACTTAACGTCCGGCTGCGAGGAGCGAAGGGCGTCGCGCAGCGACGAAAAGGCCGCAGGCGCGCCCCTGAGCTGACGAAGCGAAGCCAAACAGCTAGAAGCCGATACTCCGAGCAAACTTAACGTCAGGCTTCACCTTGTGTTCCTGCTCAAGTTGCTGCAAGAACTCATCGGGGGTCATTGTTTCGTCGAGAAGCGTGATTTGCCGTTTGACCGCCGCAAAGTCGCCCGGAGTGAGGAGTTGCAATTTGTTCAGGCGATCGCAGATCTTTTCCGTGAGGTTCGCGGCGACGCCGTCTAACGCTTCGGTGACGAACATCTTTTCGCGTTGCTCGCGGGTGAGTGGCTTGAACTGAATTTTGAATGTGAAGCGGCGCAGCGCTGCCTCATCGATGCGATCGAAGAGGTTGGTGGTGCAGATAAAGACGCCCTTGAAACGCTCCATGCCTTGCAGCATTTCGTTGACTTCGGTGACTTCATAGCT
>JAKPSO010000144.1 GCA_029571495.1 Pseudomonadota bacterium | reverse complement strand
TTGAGATCGGCTAGCGCGAGCTGCGTCGTCACGTAGTGGTCGAACACTTTGGCATCGTTCTCGTTTTTGAGCAAATCTTGCAAAGTGCGAATTTGTCGTTGCGCGCCGCCCGCCACCGCTTCCTGCGTGTTGGGTCCGGTCGGCAACGCAACGATCGACGGGGCCTCGCCTTGATCCTTCGGCCGCAAGCGTACGAGAAGCTGCTTGCTTTCTGGCATCCACGCAAAGCCGGTGCCGTATACGGTGTTCAACGGCTGCGCGAACAACCGGCGCGCCGCACGACTAGCAACGTCGACGACCCACAGCTCCACCCCGCCAAGCGCGACGTTCGTGAACGCAATCGAGCGCTGATCGGGCGACCACGTCAAGTCCGCCAACCGTAAATTCGTAGGCAAACCGGCAATCGGCATCTCCTTGCGCGACGCAAGATCCATGAGCCACAAATCTTCGCCGAAGGAGAAACGACTGCGGCTGTACGTGCGCGGATTGATGCGCAGTCCCGCGAGCTTCAGCTCCGGTTGCGCCACCTCCACGATCGACGGCAGCGAGGGCGTCTTGATCATTGCGAGTAGATCCCGACGCGGACTCAATCGCCCAGAAGGCGCGCGCACCTGATCAACGATCGCTTGCAAGGCTGGCGGCGGGAGTTGGTAGCTAGACGACTGCGCGAGCGCCGTGTGGCCCGTAAGCAGCGCGCACGTCAACGCAACGCCGCTCGTCCAACGCGTGATACGGGCATTTTTGGAAATCACTTCGGTTCCTCCGATTTGCTACGCCACCGCGTTCGCACCGACACATTCGCGCGTCGGGAGAACTCGGAACAAAAACGTAATCTACAATATCGCTTGTCGCCAGAGCTTCTGCGCGACAACCACACGCTAGGGGTGCTGCGGATCGTGTCTATGACATGGCCTTCGGCTGAGATAACACCCTGGAACTTGATCAAGGTAATACTTGCGCAGGGAAGCGTCGCTGATTTCTCTGGCTTTCTGCCGGACTCGTCTGTGCCACACCCCTGCCGTCGATTGAAGGATTTTCGATGGCTCTGACTCTGAAACCACTGGTCGCCGCGCTCGCGGCGATTTCTGCTGCGTCCGCAGCGTCCTCTGCGTTCGCACAAAACCAAGCGCCAATTGCGCCGCAGCGCGTTGACCCCGTCACCGTGACCGCGAAGTCTGCGCCGATTCTCGACGCGGAAAGTGCGGATGTCGGCGGCTTCGGCGCGCCACTCGCAAAAACGCCTCAGAGCATCACGGTGATCGGGTCCGATCTGCTCGCGAGCACCGGCACACAGACGCTTTCGCATGTGTTGAAGCTCGACGCCTCGCTCGCTGACGCGTACAACACAACGGGCTACATCGAGAGCTTGTCGATTCGCGGATTTCTGCTCGATCAGGCGAGCAACTTTCGGCGCAACGGCTTGGCCACTTCAAACTACGCACCTATCGCGCTGGAGAATAAGGAACGCGTCGAGATTTTGAAGGGCGTCACCGGCATGCAGTCGGGTGTCTCTGCGCCTGGCGGCCTGGTGAATTACGTCACGAAAGTGCCGCTCAAAGAATCGTTTACCACAGCAAACATTGGCATCGATGAGCGCGGCAGCGCGAAGGTGCACGTCGATGCCAACACGCAACTTGGCGGCGTGGGAGTACGCGTAAACGTCTCTGCGGAGCGCTTACACACACCGTTCGATCACGCCGACGGCGAGCGCCAATTCGTGAGCCTCGCTCTCGCAAAGACACTTTCATCGCAAACGTCGATCTCGGCCGATTTCGAGTACCACCGCAAGTCGCAACCTTCCGTGCCCGGCCTCGGTCTGCTCGACGCGAACGGCGACGGCGTTGGCGACACGTTGCCCGTTGTTAAACCTCGACTCAATCTCAACAACCAGTCGTGGTCGCAACCCTTTCAGGCGACGACGACCACCGCGGAAGTCGCGGTCAATCATCGATTCGATGCCGACTGGAATGGCCGCATTTCAGCAAATACACAACAAAGCCGAATCAACGACAGGCTCGCGTTTCCCGATGGCTGCAGCAATGCGACGAACTACGTATATCCGGGCCTCTGCGCGAACGGTGACGTTGATGTTTACGACTATCGCAGCGAGGGCGAGAAACGCAAGGTATCGAGCTGGGACGCACATGTTGATGGCAAATTCAACACTGCGAGTGTTCAACATTCGGCGCGCTTTGGTTTAGCCGGACGCAGTATGCGCGCCGACCTGCCGCCGCTTCAGGCGTACAACTATGTTGGTTCGACCAACATTTACACGCCCGTCGCGTTGCCGTCGGACGCCACACCGCTCGATCTCAACACCAACAGTCGCGAGCGCGCGGTTGAAGGCTATGCGAGCCTGCAATCGAGCCTCGCGGCAAGCGTGCAATCCTTCGCGGGCGTGCGCGTGTCGCGCCTCAATCGCAGCAGCGAACGCAGCGACGGTTCGCGCGCCGTTTCCTACGCCCAAACGGTCACCACGCCGTGGGCGGGACTGTCGTGGTCGCCCACCGCGTCGACGATGCTCTACGCCTCGTGGGGACAAGGCGCAGAGCTAGAAGCGGTGCCGAACCGACCGACGAAATTCGCAAACTATGGGCAATCACTACCTGCGCTCAAGAGTCAACAAACCGAGCTCGGCGTCAAGTGGCAGCCGAGCGCACGGCTCTTATCGACCGCTGCGTTGTTCAACATTGAGAAGCCGTACGCGGATGATGTTTACACCAGCGCGCTACCGACGCGGATCGCGGGTGGCAAAGAAACCCGCCATCGCGGCGCAGAGTTCGCCACGACCGGCCGCGTGACCGACGCACTGTCAGTGCAGACGAGCCTCACGGTGCTCGACGCGAAGTACTCAAAAGCGGTCGATTCATCGCTCGTGGGCCAACGCGTCACAAACGTGCCGCGCACCAAGGCATCGATGTTCGCGGACTACAAGGTCGCTGCAGTACCAGGTCTGTCGGTGAACGCTTTGGCGACCTTTGAGAGCGGCAAGACCGCGACGCCGGACGGCAGCGTCACGCTGCCTCGCGCGTGGCAGTTGGATGCGGGCGTGCGCTTTCAAACAAAACTCGCAGGCAAATCAACGCTGTGGCGCTTGAACATCGAAAACCTGACCAATCGTACGTATTGGCGTGAAGCACCGACGACCTATTGGGGTGGCATCTACCTATTCCCGTCGACGCCACGCACAACACGCTTGTCCGCAACATTCGACTTCTAACCGATGCTCGCCACCTCTTTCACGTTGCTCGGCACGGCGGTCACCTGGCTTGAGGTGGTCGCGTTCGTGCTCGCGCTGGCGAACATTTGCTGCAACGTGTTTGAAATTCACTGGGGCTGGCCACTCACCATCGTCGCAAGCGTCCTGTACGCGTGGCTGTTTTACGCGAGCAAGCTCTACGGCGACGCGAGCGTCAACGTGTTTTTCGCAATCACGGCGCTCTGGGGCTGGTGGCAGTGGCTGCGCGGGCATCGTGGGGATTCGACGACGCCGCTGACCATTGCGCGACTTGACGCGACCGGACGACGAATCGTGTTCGCATCTTGGGCTGCGCTATGGATCGCTTGCGCCATTTTGCTTCGCTTTATCACCGACTCTGACGTGCCGTGGGCCGATGGTTTCGTAACAGCAGGCAGCGTCGTCGGCACTGTCATGCTCGCGCGAAAGTTCATTGAAAACTGGCTTGTGTGGCTCGTTGTTAACGCGGTGAGTGTTGCGCTCTTTATTTATAAGGCGCTGCATCTTACGGCTGTGCTCTACGTAATTTTCTTTGCGCTCGCCGTGTGGGGTTGGATCGGTTGGCAGCGGCGATTGCGCACTTCAAAATGACCGTGCTGTCACCCAAGCTCATCTGCCTCATCGGCGCCGAGAGCACCGGAAAAACCACGCTGGCGCAGCAGCTCGCGGAGCACTTTCGCTCGCCGTGGGTGCCTGAGTATCTGCGCGAATTCTGCGACGCGAGGCAGCG
>JAKPSO010000138.1 GCA_029571495.1 Pseudomonadota bacterium | reverse complement strand
GGGTGCCGCGCGATGGGCGACAATGCCGGCAGGCCCGATGCGGCACAGCCAGCCGCAGAAGCGCATCGAGCCTCTGACGCGCGAGCAGATCGCGAAGCTCGGCGGCGTCTATCCGCCGAAATCCCGCCCGGCTCCGTATCGACCGCGCAAGCTTGAGAAGCGTGAGCAGCCGAAGCCAATCGCCGAGCACGAGGTTGCGCGGATGCTCGCCGGATACGACGCAGGCCGTAGCGTCACGGCAATCGCGATGTCGGTCCATCGCGCCACGAGTGCTGTCCGCCGCGTGCTAATCGAGAGTGGGCGTGATCCCGGCCGCTTCGGGAACAACTCGCCGATGCGGCGTCAAGTCGTCGCGCTGTTCCACTCCGGGAAGTCTCCGCGCGAGATTGCCGCAGCTACTGGCGCGACTCTTGGATACGTCCGCAACATCGCCGCGAACCTGCGGCGGGCCAGGAAGGAGGCGGCGTGAGCATCGCAACCATCATCATCGGCGCAGTCGTCGCCATCGCCGCCTACGCGCTCGGCCACTACAGCGGCGAAAACCGAGGCCGCGCGCTCGGCTGGCTCGAACGCAACCAGGAGGAGATTGACCGCGAGCAGAAACGCCGCGCGCCGGATGGGACGTTTCGCAGCGTGCGTGGAGGTGTGCGATGAGCCGCGACAAGATCCTCGCCAAGCTTCCGCGCATGTCCGCCGCCTGCCTCGCGCGCAACGGGCTGAGCAGGCCGCCGGCCGTCGATATGTCGCATGATCCGCACGACGTGACGCCGACGAAACCGACGTTGCGACAAGATCGGCGCGGAATGAACAAGACCGAGGCTGCGTTCCTCGCGCACCTCAAGGCCAACACGCCGCGCGAGATCGAGATTCACCGTGAAGGGCTCGGCATCCGCATCGCGAACGGATGTGTATACTGGCCTGACTTTGTGACGAGCGACGAGCACTTCGACATGGTTTGTGTGTACGAGGTGAAAGGTTTCATGCGCGACGATGCGGCGGTGAAGCTCAAAGCTGCCGCCGCAAAGTTTCGCACGTTCAAATTCTTCCTCGTCCATCGCGACAAGTCCGCGCCGAGCGGGTGGAAAATTGAGGAGGTGTTGCCGTGAAAAACGCAGCAACTCAAACGCTCGTAACGCCGTTCCTCCATCCGCTTTTCGCGCACATGCAGCGCGAGCACGGGCTCACGTTGGTCGAATCCGAGCTCGACGAGATCCGCCACATATGCCGCCGGCTCGACTCCCTCGCCGCGGCTTCGCCGAACGCTTCATGTCAGCCACGCCCGGCGGCTGACTTTGTAAACAAGAAAGGCGCAGCTCCGGGCGTTGCGCTGTAGTGGCTGGTTCACCCTCTGTTTTATGCACGAAATACTCACACGCTCGTTCAGTCCGAAACCGTATATTCCTTCCACGGGATCCTCGCGGGATCGATCTTCGCAAGGAAGTCAACTAGATCACGCCGGCCCTGATACTCAAAGACTCCGCGCGAGTCCTGGGACGCTAGAACTACTGGAAGATCTCGAAAGTCGAGGATGCCTCGGAACGCTTCCCGCGTCTTTGCTGCATCCGACGTCGTCTGCATCGCGGACTTCTTCACGATGATGATCGCGAACGTTACGCCCTGCTCCTTCACGATGGATCCATGTATCTTCATAGGTGGTATCTTTCTTTCGGTGAACACCGCGGATGAGGGACGCCGCCAGAATCTCAACACACCATGAGCACCACCAAGAAACACAATGGAACGACGCGCAAGCGGCGTTCCTCTCTGGCCGCTGGTTCTGTCGCCGCCAAGCGGCTCATCCAGCGCATCGCCTACCGCATGTGGACGAATGAACCAGACCGCGCCGATGGACGATACACCGTCAAATGCGTCCTCGAAATGGCCGGCGTGATTCGGCGACAGAACACCCGTGATGAGCCACGAGGCTGAATAACTATGAGCGCCCCGATCACCCAAGAAACGTCCGCCCAACGAGGCGCTAGCCTCGTTGGCTCTGGCACGCTGGTTCGGCGGGTTTGGTTCACGATGGTCCTCGTGCCGACGGAAGGCTGGACCCGCGTTGGAAAAGCCTACGGCTCTGAGCAGTGCGCTCGGAGCTGGCTCCGTTTCGTGAGCCAAGCGTGGCACGGCCTGCGCACGAAAACCTCTCAATGCACGCTGCGCTGGAAAGACGGCGTGATGGATGAGCGCAGCCGCAAAACGCTCTCCGAGAAATTCAACATGGATCCGCCTGCCGCTCCGCCGAACTGTGCGGATCAGCCACGCCCACGGGAATAACCTCTATGACCACTAAAAACGAAATCAAACCAGCCGCTCCAGTCGAAGGTCTCGACGGTGGGCGTTGCGCTGTGGACGCTTTGTTAGCCGACGTGATGCGCTACCGCCGCGGGCTAGGGCGCTATAACTTCAGCCTACTCCCGGACGACCAGCGCGGCATCGCTGCACTAGAGGCGTGGGAAGAACTAGAAAACCGCATCAATGCTCACCTCTACGCCGTCGGAATCAAAGTCGGCTAACGCCTAGATGACACAGATGCACGCCCTCCCTGACTCCCGCGATACCTCTGCACGTCCGAGCGTGCATCTTGTGTCTGGCGCTTTGTTCGGCTCTTGCTGCTTTAATTGTATGCACTGGATTGGATACAAAAAGAATATGCGAGCATACTGCAAACGCCTAAACATCTCTGGATATGATGCGCCGCACGGAACAAGCAGGTGTGTGCTCTGGGAGAAGCGCGAAAATGCCCGCTTGCCGAAC
>JAKPSO010000131.1 GCA_029571495.1 Pseudomonadota bacterium | reverse complement strand
AACGCCTTCCGTAAGGCGTTACGGCTAGTCCTTCTGCCGCTCCGCGTAGATTGGGTCCGTCTCAGGGCATGACCCGCCGATGACGACGCCCGAGCACATCACCCATGCCCGGCCATGTGCGATTGTTCACGCGCTGCGGATAGCCGGGATCAACGCGATCGTTCTGGATGTTGTAGCGCAGATATTCGCCGTTGGCGGTGAAGAAGTACACCGCGTTGTCGTCCCAGCGCAGCATGCTCGTGAGCGAGCCCACGTAAGGCCCGAGCCCCGGCCACGTGCTGTCGTTCACTGGCTTCGGATAGCCCTCGTCGACACGATTGGCAACCATGTCGAAGCGCAGATAGGTGCCGTTGCTCAAAAAGAACTGCACCTTGTCGCCCGGCCAATTCAGCGCGTCCGTCACCATCGCACCATAGCGACCCATGCCCGGCCAATTCGCGTCGTTGATCACCTTCGGATAACCGGGGTCCACGCGCGTGTCACGCGTGTCGTAGCGCAGATAACGGCCGTCACCCAAGAAGAAATACACCTTGCCCTGTGGCCCGTTGAACGCCGCCGCGATCTGCAACGCATAGCCACCCAACCCCGGCCAACTCGCGTCCGACACCGGCTTTGGGTAGCCCGGATCGACAGCGTTACTGCGCACATCGAAGCGCAGGTACGTGCCGTTACTCAAGAAGAAGTGCGCCTTGTCTCCCGGCAGTCGAACCGAGGCGACGATGTGCGGCTGCGCCGCAACAACACCCGCCACCAGCGCGCACGCCACTACAAGCGCCTTGCATAGAGACGCGACACGCATCATCTTCATGGTCACCCCAAGCCGGAAAAATCTTGTGAGTTGAATTTACCACCCGCATCGGATGGCGACCCGGCGCAAAACCACGGCGGTTAACAGCTTTTTTGCGCAAACGGCTGCTCTCTATTGCTTGTAAGCGCAATTCGCTCGATGTCGACATTTAGCAAAATTGTGCTTAAAGCCACAACAGATAGTCGCTGATCGCGAAAAGCTATAGCTACCGCTAGACAGTGCCGCGTGAGGCAAAAATTGATCGGAATTCTCCGAGAAATCTCTTAGCATCCGCATTCAGAAACGTGCGAAGAGCGCCCCATACCTCGATGGCGGGGCGCCTCGCACTTGATCGTTGTCCGGGGGAAAATTCATGCTCAGCCAACTTGTCGCCGCTCGTGCGGCCGCTCTGTCTCGTTCTGCATCTCTGCGCATAGCAGCAGCCGCTTGCGCCGCAGCGCTGCTGTCGCCAATTGCCAGCGCCAACTACAACGTCACCATCGCGAGCTGTGGCGCGGGTCTCAGCACCGGTGGTGCGTGGTCCGGCGCGGGGACTCTGGCTTCACCGCTGACGTGGACGCCGAACGCTAGCGGCTCCACGGTGTGCAACAGCGACATCACCGGCACTGGATTCGCGACAGCTGCATACGTCACCGTCAACACCGGAAGCACGGGCGCCGAAGTCGGAACCATCACAGTCGCCGCGCCCATCACGTGGACACAGACTGGCAAGACGCTCACCTTAGTCGCTGGCAACGACATCTTGGTCAACGCCGACATCACGGTGAATGCAGCGACCGGCGTGCTTCGATTCACGCCAGGCGCTGGTCGCGACTACCTACTCGGCGCTGGCGTAAAGATCAACCCCGCCGCAGGCGCCAACAATTTCGTGGTCGGCGCCAACAGTTTCATGGTCATCACCGCGCTCGGCGCCGACGGCAGCATCACGGGCACAGATTTGCAAGGCATGGCCGGCGTTCTCAATGGCAAGTACGCCCTCGGCGCGGACATTGACGCATCAACAACCACGACGTGGGACAGCGGACAAGGATTCCGGCCCGTGGGCTACGACTCCGTAAACCCAGCGGCGACAACCTTCAGCGGCCGACTACACGGCCTCGGCCACAGCATTTCGGGCCTCACGATCAACCGACCCGCGCTCGACTATGTCGGCTTGATCGGTTACGCCTTCAACGCCGGCGAAATCCGCGACTTGACGTTAACCGGTGGCTCGATCGCCGGGCGCAACGCCCTCGGTGCCGTCGCCGGGTACACCTCGGGAGCGCTGCGCAATATCACCAGTAGCGCCAACGTAACCGGCAGCGGCACCGTAGGCGCGTCGATCGCCGGGACGGGCGGCGTCGTGGGTTGGGCGGACGGCTCGGTAATCGACAGCAAATCCAGCGGCAACGTCACCACGAGTGCCGACACGGTCGGTGGTCTAGTGGGCTACACGCGCGGCTCAGTTGTGAACTCATCGGCCAGCGGCAATGTCTCAGGCGCGAACACCGTCGGCGGCCTCGTCGGATTCGAAAACGGTGCCGGTGTCAGCAACTCAACCGCCTCCGGAAACGTCTCCTCTACAGGCAACTACGTGGGCGGCCTCATCGGCTTCAGTCGCGACGCGATCAGCGCCTCGTCGGCCACAGGCAACGTCAGCGGCGCAAGCAACATCGGCGGCCTCATCGGAGCCATGCAAAGCGGCTCGGTCACAACATCACACGCAAGCGGCACTGTCACCGCCGCCAACGCGAGCTCTGGAAGCTTGGGCGGCCTCATCGGATCGGCGTCATCCGGCACCACGATCACCTCGTCCTTCGCAACAGGTAACGTAACCGGAAGCGGTGCCAACAACTACCTCGGCGGGTTCGTGGGTTTCGCAGACGCCAATATCTCGTCGTCGTACACCACGTCAAACGTTTCTGCGGTTGGCGCGAGCTACGTCGGCGGGTTCGTCGGCTACAGCCGAAGCAACACCATCAGCAACGCATTCGCATTGGGCAACGTCGCTGGCAGCGCCTATACCGGCGGTTTCATTGGCTTCCACTCGGACGCCAACGTCTCTGACGTGTACGCCGCGGGCAATGTCACGGGCACCACTCCGGTCGGCGGCGTCACCGCCTATCAGCGTCTCTCGTCGGGCACCTCCACGCTCAACCGCGCCTACGCCAGCGGCACTGTCACCGCGACCGGCACCAAAGGCGGCGTGGTCGGAACACTGGCGAGCGGCAGCGTCACCAATGGCTACTGGAGCGCCGCTCTGTCTGGCCTCAGCGCTGGCGTTGGCTCCGGCGTCGCCACGGGCACGACCAATCTCTCCGCCGTGCAAATGAAGCAACAGGCGAGCTTCACGGGCTTCGACTTCACGGCGGGCACCGGCGTTTGGCGCATCTACAACGGCAACACTTTTCCACTCCTTCGCTCTTTCCTCGCGCCACTCACAATCACCGCCGACAACGTCACCAAGCCGTGGGATGGCGTCGCGGTCACCAGCCTCACGAACGTCACCTACAACCCGCCCTCCGCCGTCGGTTCACTGCACGTGCTCGGCATCGCCCCACCGTACGGCGCGGCCAACACCATGAACGTCGGCGTCTACCAGCCACAGGTTTATTCGGATCAGCTCGGCTACAACATCACGCTCACCGGCGGCCAGCTCACGGTCACCGCGCCCGCCTTCACGCTCGACGTCGACGGCAGCGCTGGCGCCAGCAAGTTCCAAGCGATGACCGACGGCCTGCTCCTTTTGCGCCACCTGCTCGGCCTCAGCGGCACCGCGCTCACGCAAGGCGCAACCGCGACATCGTCCCCGCGCAACGCCGCCCAAATCAGCAGCTACCTGCAAGGCGTCGGTGCCGCGCTCGACATCGACGCCAACGGCACCTACGACGCCGCGACGGATGGGGTGCTTGTCATGCGCTACCTACTCGGCTTCCGCGGCGCGGCGCTCATCGCAGACGCCGTCGGCACCTGCCCGCCGTCCACCACCTGCCGGACAACCGCGACCGATATCGAAAACTACTTGGCGACGCTCACGCCTTAGCGCGAACACGCAGAGCGCAGTAACAGCTTTTTCGCACTATGCGCCGCCAAACGGCGCATGGCGGCTGTTTTGCGACATTGTTGAGTACCGAAAAAAACGACCGGTATGCCAGGCCGGCCAGTCGTTTTCGCCAAAAAGCTATACGCAATACACGCGATGGCGCATCGCGCGTTGGCGTTGCGTCTATTCCTCTGCGGATCATCGCAGCGAACAAGGAATTAGACATGGCACGTCCCGTCAACATCACTGTTTCCAAAACAACGCTCACATGGGCTGATTTCGAAGTCGTGGGCGAAGACGACATCGACGACGGCGACGCCGAAGCGGGCGCGAACATTTCGTTAAGTTGGTCCGACGCCTCGGTCGAGATCAACGTGCAACACACCGCCCGCGTCGAAAGCGACACCACGCAAACGCCCGCACTGCTGCGTCACGAACAAGGTCACCTCGACCTTGGCATCCTCGTCGCGCGACGCATCAAGCGAGACATCACCAACGGCACCTCGCCCAGCAACGCGCAAGCCACGCATTTGCCACGCCTATCGAATCTCAACATTCAGTACGACAACAGCACCAACCACGGCCAAAACACGGCATCGCAAGGCACGTGGAACACCGCGCTCTCAACAGCGTTAGCCGCGGCCACACCACCGGCGTCGGTGAATGGCGTGTTGCTTTAGCGCGGCACGGCGTACGATTGTGAAACGCCACCACGAGGTGCGCCCAATGTAGGCGACGACTTGGCGTCGCTCGGTAGCACCCAGCGCGGCCAAGTCCGCGCCTACTACGATGTCTCCGAGACGCCCAAAACACCCACCGGCGTCATTCTCACCAAGCGAAAATCTAGAAGGCGGGTAGAGTGGGCAGCTTCGGCCCACCAAGCGATGGCGTTACGGTTAAGTTTCCGTGGGCAACAAGTTGCCCACCCTACGAAACTATTCGACAACTTCGAACAGAAATCCGTGCGTTGCGTCTCTAGGCCCTGTCCACCACGCAAAAACAGTAAGGAAATAAAGCCCGGGAGCGAGCTCAAGCCTCCATGTCTGGAGGCTCTCGGCGCTAACAGGCGTCACTCCGCTTACGAATGGAGTAGAACTTGGCCAATAAAAAACTTCTGGCGCCGTCGATTGTTGAACCGCTTTGTCCACTGTCACACGCGTCAACCCGTATTCCACATGCCTAACCTTCGCTTGGGTAGGCAGGGACAACCGTATCTCGACGGGCGACTTAGTTCTCAATGGCAATCGCGGACTAGGCCACAACCCCGGATCGGCACATAAACCGTCCCAACAAAATCCACCAACAACTGATCGCTGCTCAGTCCCGCCGATTGATATTGTTGCCGTAGGAACGGCGGATTTCCGACCGACAACAGATCTGTCCATTTCGCCAGTTACCCTTGGAATAACCGAGCAAGCCGTTAAGGCGAGCGCGAAAAAAACGGCGAGTAAGCGCACAATCATCGCGGGCTACACATCCAAATTTCGCACACCCAACGCGTTGCCTTCGATAAACGCACGGCGCGGTTCAACCTCTTCGCCCATGAGTGTGGTGAAGATTTCGTCCGCTGCAATGGCGTCCTCGATTTGCACTTTGAGTAGACGACGAACTTTCGGATCCATCGTGGTTTCCCATAGCTGCTCGGCATTCATTTCGCCCAGCCCTTTGTAGCGCTGGATCGTCAAATTCGCGCGCGCTTTGTCGAGCAACCAATCGAGCGCTTGCTTGAAGCCGAGCATCGTCGCTTCGTCGCGATTGCCTTTGCCGTCCACGCGTGACACGATTGCG
>JAKPSO010000127.1 GCA_029571495.1 Pseudomonadota bacterium | reverse complement strand
AGTTGCGGAGAAATCGCAGCGTTAACCGTGCGCAAGGCGTAGCTAATCAGGTACGCCGCGCCAAACGGAACGAACACGCCAAGCGCGAAGCGGCGCGCTTGGCGGCGCGCGTTGTTGTTGTCGCTCACAGAATGAACTGCGAGAGATTCTCGTCGCGCACGATGCCCGAAAGTTTCTCGTCGACGAACTTCGCGTCGATGTTGATCGTTTGGCCGGTCAAGCCGTCGGCGGTGAAACTCACGTCTTCCAGTAGGCGCTCCATTACGGTGTGCAGGCGGCGCGCACCAATGTTTTCCTGCCGCTCGTTCACGGTGAATGCGATCTCGGCAAGACGGTGAATCGCGTCAGGCTTGAACTCCAACGAAACCTGCTCTGTGGCCAGAAGACCCGTGTACTGACGCGTGAGACTCGCATCGGTGCTCGTCAAAATTCGCTCGAAGTCTTCTACAGTCAGCGCGGAGAGTTCGACACGAATCGGAAAGCGGCCTTGCAATTCGGGAATGAGATCGCTCGGTTTGCTCAGGTGAAACGCACCACTCGCGATGAACAAAATGTGGTCGGTCTTGATGGTCCCATACTTCGTGCTCACCGTCGTGCCTTCCACCAGCGGCAACAAGTCGCGCTGTACGCCCTGCCGCGAAACGTCAGAGCCGCTCGTTTCTTGGCGCGTCGCGATCTTGTCAATCTCGTCGAGAAACACGATGCCGTTTTGCTCCGCGTTTTCGAGCGCGCTGGACTTCAATTCATCGTCGTTAATGAGCTTCGCTGCTTCCTCGTCTTGCAGAACTTTCATCGCTTCATCGACGCGCATTTTTTTCGACTTCTTGCGTTCGTGCTGCATGTTCGAAAACATGCCCTGAATCTGCTGCGTCAACTCTTCCATGCCCGGTGGCGCCATGACTTCCATCTGCGCGACCGGAAGCGCTACTTCGATTTCAATTTCCTTGTCGTCGAGCGCGCCCTCGCGAAGCATCTTGCGAAATTTTTGGCGTGTCGCGTTATCAGTCGGCTTCAGATCATCGAAATTCACGGCGTGAGGTGGCGGTAGCAGCGCATCGAGCACCCGCTCCTCGGCGGCGTCTGCTGCACGATCACGCACAGCTTTGATCGCCTGCTCACGGGTTTGCTTGATTGCAACGTCGGCGAGATCACGAATGATGGTGTCAACGTCGCGGCCAACGTAGCCTACTTCGGTGAATTTTGTAGCCTCTACTTTCACAAACGGCGCGTTGGCGAGTTTGGCCAATCGACGTGCGATTTCGGTCTTGCCAACGCCTGTCGGCCCGATCATTAGAATATTTTTCGGCGTGATTTCTTGCCGAAGCGGGTCTTGCACTTGCTGCCGACGCCAGCGATTGCGAAGCGCAATAGCCACAGCCGTTTTCGCCGCAGCCTGACCGACAATATGGCGGTCAAGTTCAGCAACGATCTCTTTCGGGGTCATGGGCGTGGGCATAGTGCGGGCGCTGATGCGATGGACAACCTGCTATTTTAGGTGGCGGAGCAATAACGCAGTGCGCGGACGTTCCAGGGCGTTGTGTCAACGGGTGCATACTCTTGCTTTGCGCGGCGGCGGTGTCCTAGCGCGAACGTTCAACGATTCTCGAATGAATACTAAATACTTTCCGCTGATTTATCTGTTTATACCTTGCGTCTCCGCGTCGCCTGCATGCCAATGCGAACTTCCCGGTTTCGAGACCATATCGAGTCAAGCGTTTCTAGCCATTCAGAGTGCGGCACCTGAGTTAGGCAAGAGAAACTTGTCGGTAGACGGCTATCGGATAACAGTTATGAACTCGGGGAAGAATCTATCTGTGTTGTTTCAAGATCCGAGCTTGCCTCTCACGGCATTGGGTAGTTCGTCGAGCAAGCCCGCGCTCTCTGTTGAACTAAGCGCCGTGAATTACAAGGTAGTGAGCTCGAACTATGTCAGATAGGGCGGCAGATTTTGTGATTGCATAGCTTCGTACAAACGATTGTGCGTTGAATGCGTAGGTTCGCCTAACAATACAATCCGTTCAGGATCACGATCAAGAAAGTGCTCGGCTTGTACCGAGTGCGCCCTCAAGGAAACAACATGCCTATCCTGCAAGACAAAAAAATTCTGCTCACCGGTTTGCTCTCGAATCGCTCGATCGCCTTTGGTATCGGCAAAGCGCTCAAACGTGAAGGCGCGACGCTGGCGTTTACCTATGCGGGTGAAGGCATGCGGGAGCGCGTCGAGAAGCTCGCGCCGGAGCTCGGCGGCGGGCTCATCATGAGCATGGACGTGACCAAGCAAGACGAAATAGATGGCGTGTTCTCTAAGCTCGGCTCGGAATGGGGCGGTGTGGATGGTGTTGTGCACTCCATTGGCTACGCGCCGCGCGACGCGATTACGGGCGATTTTCTTGATGGTCTCTCACGGTCGTCGTTTATGACGGCGATGGATATTTCGGCATACAGCTTCGCCGCGCTCGGCAAGGCCGCACGCCCATTAATGAAAGGGCGCAACGGCGCGCTGCTGACGCTCTCCTATTTGGGCGCTGTGCGCAGCGTCCCCAACTACAACACGATGGGCGTCGCTAAGGCGGCGCTTGAGGCGAACGTGCGCTACATGGCCGCAACCCTTGGCCCGGAAGGAACGCGCGTAAACGGCATTAGCGCCGGTCCGATCAAGACACTCGCGGCATCGGGGATCGCTGGATTTTCAACGATGCTCAAGAACTTCGCGAATGCAGCGCCGCTGCGCCGGAACATCACGGCGGACGAAGTGGGCAATGTTGCGGCGTTTCTGCTCTCAGATTGGGCGAGTGCAATGACGGGCGAAATTCTCTACGTAGACAACGGTTACTCGCAGGTTGCGGCCGGAATGGACGACGGCGGCGAAAAGCCGAAAGAGTAGACGTTACGGCGTGCGCAGCGCGTTGCGGAACTTCGCCATGTCCAGTTCCGTCACGGCCGCGGCGTCGTTGCCCCAGGACGCGCGGATGAACGTTAGGATCTTTGCGATTTCTGCGTCGGAAAGCACGTGGTAGTACGGCGGCATACCATGCGGGCGCGGATTGCCTGTCGTCGCAGGGGCGAAGCCACCAGCGAGTACGACTTGGATTAGGTTGTTGGCGTTGACCATCGTTACGGCTCGGTTACCAGCCAAAGCAGGGAACGCGCCGCTCTTACCCTCGCCCCTGTCGCCATGGCAGTTTTTGCAGTGCTCGCCATACAACCTTTCGCCCTGCGTTTCCGGCTTGCGATCGGTGCTTGCCCTTGGCGCTAGGGACGTTTCCGATACCGGCAACACTTTCAAGTAGGTCACCATCGCCGTCGCATCGTCGTCCCGAAGATATTGCGTGCTTTGATAAACGACCTCTGCCATCGGCCCGAGCGCCGCGCCGCGCTCGGAGATGCCATGCTTCAACCATGCCGAAATTTGCGCCAGGTCCCAGTCAGCGACGCTCGCTTCGTTGCGCGCGGTGAGCGATGGAGCGTACCAGTCGTTGAGCGGCATCATGGCCCCGTCGTACGCGTGCCCCGCAATCGTTGCGCCTAGTGCGTTGCGTGCGCTGTGACAGGCGCCGCAATGCGCGAGTCCTTGAACCAAATACGCGCCACGATTCCATGCGGCAGGTTGCGATGCATTGGGTGCAAAGGTTTCTGGCGTGAAGTAGAGAACTCGCCACGCTGCAAGCGCGAGTTGAGTGTTGTAAGGGAAGTGAAGCGTATGGGCGGTGTTTTCACGTTTGACCGGCGCGATGCGATTCATCAAGAACGCATAGATCGCGTCGGCGTCTTCGCGGCTGGTGAGTGAGATGTTCGGGTACGGAAACGCGGGGTAGAGCAGGTGACCATCGCGAGAACGGCCCTCGTGCATCGCGCGGTAAAACGCATCTGCACTCCACGCGCCAATGCCTGTGGCTTTGTCGGGGGTTAAGTTGCTCGCGTATACCGCGCCGAACGGCGTGTTGACCGCGTTACCGCCGGCGTATGGCTCGCCACCGCGCGCCGTATGGCACCCCGCGCAATTACCTATTCGTGCGAGATATTCTCCGCGCGTAACTTGCTCTGACGACGCCGACCATGACGTTTCGATGGGAGCAATTGCGCCGTGGCCGTGTAGTTCGCGCAACACCACGCCAGCAGCGAGTAGGAGTGTGGCCATTGCACCCGCTGCAACAACGAGCGCGATCCTCTTGGCGTTCATTGCGGCACTCCACCGCAGCGCATCGGCAGTGGACCCGGCAACGCCGCGATCGGCTTGCTGACGGAGGGAACCGGTTGCGCCGCGAGCCAAGACGCGACCGCGTTGATGTCGTCTGGTGTGAGTGATTTCGCCATTTCTCCCATACAGTCTGGCGAGTGCGCGCGGCGCTGACCTGCACGCCACGCACCGAGCTGCGCGCTCAAGTAAGCGCTGGGCAAACCAACGAGACCGGGAATGGCTGGCGTTACGCCGGTCATCGGCGTGCCGTGGCATTGCGCGCAGGCGGGCAACTTGCGCGATGCGTCGCCACGCAGCACGAGCGTTTCGCCCAAGCGCAGGGCGTCGGGGGAAACTTTGGGCGCTTGCGGTGGTGGATACGGCAAGTCAAGCGCCGAAAAATACTGCGCAATTTCCCGAAGGTATTGGTCAGACAGCGGCTGCAGCAAGTGCGACATCGCCGCATTGTTGCGGCGGCCATCGCGAAAGTTCATCAGTTGGTTGTACAGGTATCCCGCCGGCTTGCCGGCAATCCGAGGCAGATATTCGGCGTTGATGGTACGGCCTTCTTTGCCGTGACATGCGATGCACGCGCCGAGACGCTCGGTCATCGCGTCGAACGAAAGCGGCTGTTGGGCGAACGCGCTGCTGCTCAGCGCGCACACGGCAATTGAGATCGCAAGACGAGCGAACTGGCGAAGCAAAAGGGGAGACGTCATGGAAGATTTTCTAAGGCAAGCGCCGACGACTCAGCGGCCAACAACTGCATACTATCGATAGATTGTCAGACGGAATCGGAGCCGCCTTGCAACGCGCGCAGATCTTTTGTGCGGTTCATCTCAATGACGTCGCCGCTAAATGTTAATGCAGCGTTCTTCACGCCCAGCGCATGCGCCATCGGCAACAAAGTCGCGCGGGCGCTCGCTTCTACTTCGGGGCGAAGTTGCGCAATCAATGCATGAGCGTGGCTTTGCGCGTGCGCCGCTGCGCCTTCGAGCAATCGATTTTTGTCCTCCTCGCTAAATCCAGGACCGAATGCGCCGTTGAGCAAATCAGGCAATAGCCAAGGCAAGAACTTTGAACGCTGCTCATCGTAGAAGCGAAGCGAACGCACGCTGATTTCTGCGCGCACGGGCGGTAATTTGAGTGTTGTCGCACGGCCGCTCACCGTCGTGCTCGACTCGATAGCGAATTCGGGCGAACGCAAGTCGTAGCGAAAATCAATTTGAAATTCAAAAATCATCGCGAGCTTCTTCTGTGAGAACGCCCAGCGCAGGTACTTGCGACCAAAATCGCCAAAGCTGTAATCCGTCTCGGTGACAATTTCCTTGGTGATCGCTTTGAACACGGAGAGTTCGCCCACCGCACGCATGCCTTCCAACGAGGTGTGTAGGTGCGTATCGTTGGCTCGGGCGTTAGCGGTTTTACGCGCGAAGAAGTAGCCGAGCCCCAGCCCGACTGCGAGCACGACGAGCAATGCAAGCGTTTCCATGGTTGGCTACAACAACACGATGTCAAACTGCTCTTGCGTGTAGCCTGTTTCAACCTGCAAGGACACAGGCTTGCCGATGTCACCTGACAAGTGCGCTAGCGCTGCGGACTCATCGTCGAGAAGCAAATCGATGACGCTTTGCGACGCGAGAATGCGAAATTCGCGCGGGTTGAATTGCTTCGCTTCGCGCATGACTTCACGCAGAATTTCGTAGCAAACCGTTTGCGCGGTTTTGATTTCGCCGCGGCCACTGCAGGTTGGGCAGGTCTCGCACAGCACATGTGCCAACGACTCGCGCGTTCGCTTACGAGTCATCTCAACGAGGCCCAGATGCGTGAAGCCGTTCACGGTGAGACGCGTGCGATCCGTCGCAATCGCGGCGTTCAAGGCATCGAGCACGGCTTCACGATGCTCAGGCAAGTCCATATCGATGAAGTCGATGATGATGATGCCGCCGAGGTTTCGTAGCCGCAGTTGTCGCGCGATGGTTTGCGCGGCTTCGAGGTTGGTCTTGAAGATGGTGTCGTCGAACGAGCGCACGCCGACGAAGCCGCCCGTGTTTGCATCAATCGTAGTGAGCGCTTCGGTTTGATCGATGATTACGTAACCACCGCTCTTTAGGTCAACACGGCGATGGAGCGCTCGCTCGATTTCCTGTTCGACACCATACATATCGAACAATGGCCGTACTGCTTGATGCAAGCGCAATCGATCCTTTAGGGCGGGTGCGTAGCGCGTCGCAAATTCGACCATGGCTTGATATGCAACTGCGGAATCGACGAACAGGCGTTGCGTATCTTCCGTCGCGAAATCACGCAGCACGCGCTCTGCAAGCGTGAGGTCCTGATGAATGAGTGTTCCAGACTTGACGGACTTGGCGCGCGCCTGAACGTCGGCCCAGAGTTTGGTGAGATACGACACATCACGCGCGAGATCACGCTCGGTCGACTTTTCCGCCATCGTGCGGATGATGTAGCCGCCGTGTGGCGCATCGGCCGGGAGCAACTTGGTGAGCGTCGTTTTTAGCAACGTCCGTTCTGACTCATCCTCAATCCGCTGCGAGATACCGATGTGCGAGTCCTGCGGCAAGTGCACGAGGAGCCGCCCGGCGAGAGAAATCTGCGTTGAAAGTCGCGCGCCTTTGGTACCGATGGGATCTTTGATCACCTGCACAATGAGTGATTGACCCTCGTGCAGGTGCTTCTCGATCGGTTTCGGCGTGATCTCGGGGGAGTGCTGCGCTTGGCGGTATTCCCAAATGTCCGCGACGTGCAAGAACGCGGCTCTCTCAAGACCAATTTCGACGAATGCGCTTTGCATGCCGGGCAATACGCGCGCGACGCGGCCAAGATAAATGTTGCCCACCAGACCTCGGTGGCTTGCGCGCTCGATATGTAGTTCATCAATCACACCGTGATTGAGCACGGCCACCCGCGTCTCCTGCGGCGTGACGTTGATGAGGATTTCCTCAGCCATGGGCTGTCCCCAGAGAATGTTTATTGCGTTCGCTGCGGTCGGGAAGGCCCCGTTTCCACAGCGAAATCAGCAAACACTTCAGCGCATCGCGGTCAATCGCTAAACGCTTTTGATCCCGAAACGCGAGAGTAGCATTGAAGTCTCAAATATGGGTAGTCCCATCACACCGGAGTAACTACCTTCGAGGCGCTCAATGAAGATCGCGCCTAACCCCTGCACCGCATAAGACCCGGCTTTGCCCATGGGTTCTCCAGTGCCGATGTATGCGTTGATTTCTGCCTCGGTGAGGTCGCGAAATCGTACGCGGGAAATGGAAGTGTCATGCAGCATGCGCGTACCGTCCGTGACCGCGACGCCGGTTAACACTTCGTGTGTAGTGCCGGAGAGCAACTTCAGCATGCGCTTGGCGTCCGAAGGATCGGCGGGTTTGCCGAAAATGGTGCCGTTAAACACCACAATGGTGTCAGCACCTAAGACCGGCAGCGGCGGCAGCGCGCGCTGTTTCGCGCGCAACATGCCGATGTCGGCCTTCATCTTCGCCATCCGCTCGACGTAGATGTATGGGTTTTCGCTGGGCAGCGGCGTTTCATCGATGTCACGGACGCGACTCGCTTCTTCGCGCAGCATGAGTGTCTTGCTGACGATTCCCATCTGCTGCAACAGCGCGAGGCGGCGAGGGCTTTTCGATGCGAGATAAATTTCGTTCACGTTTTTCAGGGATGCGCAGCTGCGCAATACTCAATCTCGATGATAAGGGTGGCCGGACAACACGCTCACGGCACGATAGAGCTGTTCTATCAGAAAAATCCTTGCGAGGCCGTGTGGCAGTGTCAGCCGCGACAAACCAATTTGCGCGTGCGCCGTGGATTTGAGTGTTGCGTCCAATCCGTCGGCGCTGCCGATGAGGAATGTAGCGCAAGGCGCTTCGCGTGACCACTGCGCGAGGCGTTCGGACAACGCACGCGTCGTGAGTTGCTCTCCGCGTTCATCAAGCACGATGGTTAGCGCTTGCCGCGGGATCTGGGTTCGGATGCGCTCGGCTTCGGCCGCGAGCACCGTTTCCGTACTGCGATTGGCCGCGCGCTTCTCCGGCTTAAGTTCGGTGAGTTCAAACGGCCACTCGGCCGGGAAGCGTTTGGCGTATTCGTTAACGCCGTCGGTGACCCAGCCCGGCTGGTTGTGGCCCAGCGCGATGAGTTTGAGTCTCACAGTTCAATCCGAGACGGGCCTAAGCCGCCTTGCGTTTCGCTGCTGGTTTCTTCGCGGCCACTTTTTTGGCGGCGGGCTTCTTAGCGGCGGGCTTTTTTACCGCAACTTTTTTTGCGGCCGCTTTTTTTGCCGGGGCTTTTTTCGCGACAGCGGTCTTAGTCGCCACTTTCTTGGCAACGGGCTTCTTGGCTGCTGGTTTCTTCGCTGCGGCGGTTTTGGTCGCCACTTTTTTCACAGAGACTTTCTTAGCGGCGGGTTTCTTAGCGGCTGCCTTCTTGACAACGGGTTTGATCGCGGCTGACTTCTTCGCCGCTGGCTTTTTGACCCCGTCTTCTTGGCGACGACCGCTTTGACTGAGACCTTCTTGGCTGCTGGCTTTTTCGCAGCCACTTTTTTGACCGCAGGCTTCTTCGCTGCGACTTTCTTCGCGGCTGGTTTCTTCACTGCCGCCGTTTTTACTGCTACGGTTTTTGCCGCAGGCTTTTTGGCCGCAGGTGTCTTCGA
>JAKPSO010000117.1 GCA_029571495.1 Pseudomonadota bacterium | reverse complement strand
GTGACAGTAAGTTGTTCAAAACGGCACCAGGACCGGGGCGGTTACCTTTGTATGAAGGGAAGATGATTCACCAGTTTGAGAGCGGTTTAACTGAACCGCGTTTTTGGCTTGTCGAAGCTGATGCGCGTAAAAAGCTAGCCGGTCGGGATGGAGACTCGGGCCAAGACCTTGGCTATGGCCGCTCGCGTTTGGGGATTAGAGCAATTGGTCGCAGTACCGATTCACGAACGCTCATTGTTGGCCCTATTCCACCGAATTCGTTCTGTGGCAACTCGCTCCTTGTATCCAAGTTGTCGCGGCATGACGAAACATTCCTGCCGGCATTGCAAGCGATTCTCAATAGTTTTGTTTTCGATTACTGGATTAGACAAACCGTTTCAGCCAATCTGAACATGTTCTTCATAATGCAGGTGCCGGTACCGCGCATTGCCGTTACAGACAAAAGCTTTGGCCCAATTACTAACCGCGCTGCCCGCCTGATTTGCACGACGCCCGACTTTGACGACCTCGCCAAATCCGTGGGCCTCAGAAGCCACAAAGACGGCGCAATAGACACAGCCGAACGCGCCCAACTGCGCGCAGAACTCGATGGCCTCGTGGCGCATCTATATGGCCTCTCGGAATCAGAGTTCACCCATATTCTCAGCACTTTCCCATTGGTACAAGATGCGGTCAAAGTGGACGCGCATAACGCGTTTCGCCGAGTAGCGAGTGGGTTGATTCAGTAGCTCTGTTCAAGAAAGTACGTATGCAGATCAAATCCATCGCCATCGACAATTTCAAGGCTGTGCGACGCTCTGGCACGGTGCGCCTCCGCCCGCTGAGCGTAATCATCGGCAATAACGGCAGCGGCAAGTCCAGCTTGTTGGAAGCGGTGGAAACGTATGTGCGTGTTTTGACCGATGGAGTCGATGTTGCGATGGAACATTGGCAAGGCTTTGAACACATTCAACACAAAGAAGCGCAGTCCGGGAAGTTGAGCAATTCGCCGTTAGCAAAACGACAGAGCCCGATGCGCCTCGCAATGAATATCAAGATGGATTCCGCGACCGCCAAACTTACGATGGCGATCAATACGGCAGATAACGGCAACTTTCTGTACATCCAAAATGAACAAGGATCGATTGGTGAATCCGTTTTTGTTCGTAATGCAGTCGGCATGAATGCAAATCAAAGTATGGGGATTTCTTCATCTATCGATCTTCAGGCGAGCATCGAGGCCGCGGTTAAAAGTATTGGACGCGGGGACGCGATGTTGCCGTACCTCGGGCCTTTCGACAAAGTTACCCGTGGTCTGCGCAACATGCTTTTTTTGCGGCTTAACCCGGATATGATCGGGCAACTTCAATTGGTTAAGCGTAGCGGCCAGCGCGTGAAATTGGCCAGCGATGGTGCCAATGTCGCGGAGTACTTGATTGACTTGAGAGAGCGCTCGTCCTCCGCATTCGAAGAAGTTACGCGCGCGCTGCGATATGTGCTGCCGTACGCCAGCGATGTTGAGCCGAAGGTTTTGGAAGCCGGTGTGCTTCGGCGGAGCTATGTGCAGCTGCTCGAAAAGCGCTACGAAATTCCGGGCTGGCTGATGTCTTCAGGGTCGCTCCGCGTGTTGCCGCTCATCGCAACCCTACTTGATCCTGATCCCCCGCCCGTGGTGTTCATTGAGGAAGTTGAGAACGGGCTGGATCCGCGCACCGTAGGCTTGGTGGTTGATCTGATGCGCGCGGCTTCCGCGAGCGGACGTTCGCAAGTGATTGCCACAACGCATTCTCCGTACCTGCTGGACATGCTGGATTTAGAAAACGTGTTGCTATGTGAGCGCGGAAGCGAGGGGCCTGCCTTTTCATGGCCCGCCGACCGCAAAGAGATGAAACAGTGGCGGGATCGGTTCATGCCGGGCAGGCTCTACACCATGAACGCCTTGCAGCACGATCCCGAACCAGTAGCGGGCGACGTATCAGCGCAAAGCGGCGAAGCGCCCGCAGGCGGCTGGGGAGTCGATGAATGAAGGTGGGCATTATTTGTGAGGGGCGTCTGGGCGGTGAGGATGCCCAAGTGTTTGAACACTTTGCGAAGCGCATTGCGCCAAACGCAAGCGTCAAGACATTTCCGCAGGGCAGCAAGCCAGAACTTATCGCAAAGGCTGGCAAAGTTGCAGCAAGCCTCTTTGAGACAGGCTACGACAAGGTACTCATTCTTTGGGACATCATGCCCCGATTCGGGCGACCGGACGGCGAGGCGCAAGACACGCAGGACATTAAAGCGTCGCTCGCTAATGCCAACCTCGCGCAGCACCCGTGTCTATTCTTGATCGCTATTCATAAGGAACTGGAGGCGTGGCTTCTTGCCGACGGCAGCGCGTTGTCAGCTTTATTTTCAAGGCCTGCTCATCCGATCACAGTCGCGCACACTAAAAATGCGGACACGGTGGCTAATCCAAAAAAGCGGCTAGAGAAACTGTTCACGCAGCACAACGTCCCGTTTGGCCCGCAGCCTCAACAAGGCGATTACCAGCCAAAGTTGGCGGCGATTCGTATCGCGGAGCGCATTCCAGCGAATTTCGGTCAGCTAGGAAAACTGGCGTCGTTCAAGAACTTTGGGCGTTCTTTGACTGCGGCTTGCTAACGATGTTTATTATTTTTCTGCGCAAATAATAAACGGGAAATAGCAAATTAGTCCTTAACTATCATGTAGTTAGGTGCTGCTTCATTATCAAAATGCTGGATAAACACACAGAAATCTGGTCGTTTGAGAAAGAGTCGGTGCCGTTGCATGGCATCGGCGAAGTTTCCTTGCTTTCGCGCCCGCTAACCGCCTTTTTTTCGTCACGCCGGTGCCCCGGCGCGGCTATTCGGGCAGGAATGGATTGGGCGTTGCAACAAGCCCGCATAAAGGCACCCGTGATCAGCGGGTTTCACTCCCCCTTGGAGCAGTCCGTTTTGAAGGTGCTGCTGCAAGCGAAGAGCCCGGTGGTCGCGGTGGTCGCACGTTCGCTCGATGGTGCACGACTTGATCGAGATTGGGTCACGGCGATCGGCGAGCAGCGTATGGCGGTGCTCAGCTCGCACACCGCGACGGGACGGCTCACGGAAACGCTCGCGGTGGAGCGTAACGACATGGCCGCATTGTTGGCAGAGCGCATCGTGATCGCGCACGCGGAGCCGGGCGGCTCGTTGGACGCGGTGTGCGTGCGCTGGCGCGATGCGGGCGAACGCGTTGTTTCGTTGCAGAACATGGATTCTCCGCAAGGCTGATTCGACGCGGCGTGTTGCAGGCGTAAGCCGCTTTCGCGGCGCTACACCAGCGCCGCAAACAATCGCACCGCCCACCACACCTCAATCAATACCTGCACCGCGAAGCACAGAAAGCGCCAGCGCACGGCGCGACTGCGCGTGGAGATTAAGTGAATCGTTGATTGGCCGACGCGCGCGGCGAGCACCCATAGCGCGAGCGAATGGGTGATGTGTGCGTTGTTTGTTGCGTGTGCCACGAGAATGAGCGCCGCAAAGATCGGCAAATTTTCGTAGCAGTTGGCATGCGCGCGACAGAGGCGCGCAGAGAAGGGCGAGACGTCCTCGCCCGATGGCAAGAAACTGTTGGCGCGTTTGCGGCCAGTGACAGTGAGTGTCGTTCGGATCGCTGCAATGGCGCCAAGCAGTAGTAGCGTCCACGTGGCGAAGCCCAACAGGGCGAGCATCGATGTGTTCATGAGTTCCTTCGTTCGGTAGGGTCGTGTGAAGGAAGTTTCGGTGTATTGGCAAGTTGCCACAATTGGCGATAATGACAAATAACAGGTCACTCTTGCCAACTCCACGAATCGTCGATTTACGATCTCGCCATGAAAATTCAGCTCTTAATGCTGCCGAAAGTGCTCGATGCATCGCTCGGTTTGAGTCTTTCTATTTTTCAGGCGGCGAACCGCTTGCTCGAAGCCGAAGGCAAGCCCGCGTTGTTTGAAGTGGCAACAACTGCGATGCGCCGAGGCACGATCACGACCGGCGCGGGAATGTCGTTGAACGTCGCCACCGCAGTGCGCAACTTGCCCGACGGCGACGCCGTCTTGGTGCTGGGCAGCTACTTAACAGGCGGCAAAGACATGCAAGCGTGGCTCGGCGAACGCGACGTGCTGGACGCGTGCGCGTATGTTCGCGACATCGCCGCGCGTAAAGGCGAGATCGCTGCGGCGTGTGCAGGCACCTTTGTGCTCGCGCAGGCGGGCGTGTTGAACGGCCGCACCGCAACGACGACTTGGTGGATGAGCCGATTCTTTCGTTCGCGCTTTCCCGATGTGCAGCTCGATATGCAACGCGTGGTGGTGCAAGACGAATACGTCACCACCGCAGGCGCGGCGCTCGCGCAGGCGGATTTGGTGTTGCATTTCGTCGCGCGCTACGGGGGGCCGCAGCTCGCGCATGCGTGTTCACGCTATTTGCTCCTCGACGAGCGTACTTCACAATCTCGCTTTCCGATGGTGCAACACATGGTGCTGCAAGACCCACAATTGCGCCACGCCGAAACGTGGGTGCGCGCACGACTCGATCAGCCGATCAGCATCCCAGCACTCGCCAGCGCGCTGCACCTGACGACACGCACAATGGCTCGTAGGTTCGACGCTGCACTCGGCCTCACGCCGCTGCAATTCGTGCAACGTCTGCGCATCGAGCAAGCGCTACACCTGCTGCGCGCCACAACACACTCATTTGAAAAAATCGCCGCGCAAGTGGGCTACGCCGACGCCAACGCGCTACGGCGGTTGCTGATGCGCGAAGCAGGCACGACACCGTCGGAATTGCGGCGACAGGCGCGGGCGTAAGAACACGCGCGACTCGCATCTCTTGCGATAATGACGGAATGAACGTATTATGTGCACACATAAACAAAATCCTTCAAGAAGATGGCCAACATAACCCTCTCCAGCGACGACGACGACACCGCGCGCGCGCGCGCTGCCGCGCAGATGATGGGCACGAGCCTTAACCAATTGGTGCGCGACTACATTGCGCAGCTCGGCGGTGCCGGGCAGCGCGCCGTTGAGGCCGACGAGTACTTGCGTGAAGCGGGCCGCGGCAATTCTGGCGGTTGGAAGTTTGATCGCGAGGCGCTTCAGCGCAACGCGTGATGCTTGCGTTCTTCGATACCAACGTCTTGGTCTACGCCGACGACGCAGCGTTTCCTGAGAAGCAACGCACCGCCGCGAGTTTGATCGCCGAGCGCTACCGTGACGGCACAGCGGTGATCTCGACGCAAGTCATGCAGGAGTACTACAACGCGGCGACGAAGAAGCTGCATTTGGAGCCTGAGTTTGCAGTGCGTCGTTTGCGATTTTTCGCACGCATGCAGGTAGTCAACGCCACGCCGCAGCTCATCCTCGAAGCCACGGATATTCACCGTCTCAACCGCATCTCGTTTTGGGACGCGATGATCGTGCAGTCCGCAAAAGTCAGCGGTTGCACCACGCTCTATAGCGAAGACCTAAACGCTGGCCAAAGCATCAGCGGCGTACAGATCATCAATCCATTCGCGGGACTCGCGACGTGGGCCGTGCATGAGCCTGCGCCCGCGTAGGAGTGCAGAAAACGCCAACGCGCGCCGTAGCGTCGATTTCGCGGGTGTTCGCTTGCCGTGCGTTCGTTGCCGCGTTTGTAATTTCCGGTGAGGCGTGCCACCAGTTGCTGAGCGTCTGCGTGGTCGCCAGGCTCGACTTCCGCGACGAAGCCGGCGGCGTCTGTGCCGCGCAATGTGGCGGCGAGTTTGCCGCGATGTAGCACCTGAATTTCGCCTGTTTTTCGCGTTCGGTACGTAAAACCTAGGTCAGCGTCGTCGCCGTTCATGCTCTCCTCCTAAGCCGATGAAGGTTGCCAGCGTTGTCAAACGTATTCGCTTCCAGACAGGCAATCACTGCGGCGCACGCGCCTGAATTTCGATTGCGTACTTGCGCTGTTTTTCGTTTGGCTGAAAGGCGTCCACCAATTTCATTGTCACATTGACGCGTTCTGCGTTGGGGAGCGTTTGCAACGCTGCGGCGTTCCACTTGGACACGAGCAGGGTGATCCCAGTTTCGCTCTGAATCCTCACAAGCTCGGGTGCGATGTTTGCCAGCAGACCATCTACGGGCGCGGTGCCGAATCCTTGTTTGTGAAGCTTCGCTTGCTGCGCTTTTGCCTCGGCGTTCAGGCGCGACATTTCGGCGGCATCGCCTGCGTCCTTCGCGCGTTGATGCGCCGCCTTGAGAGCATCCATCTTTTTCTGTTGAAACGGCGAACCCGCGTACGCGATGGCAACTGCGCGGGAATCGTAGACTCCAATTCGCTCGGCGGGTGCGCCATTCGAAGCCGGCGCCGCGGAGGCGCTTACGGACAGGAGAGCGAACACGCCCCAGGTGGAGACAAGCGCGTTGAAGAACTTTTTCATGGCGACCCTACGCAATGAGCCATTGATGATGCGAGGATAGACCCATGCGCCAGCAACGCGTTCGTACCGCATGACACGACATTGACCTCAATCAAAATTCGTCGCGTGAAGGCTTAGAAACTACTCGCGCATTCAACTTTTTGCAGGTAACGACCGCAGGGTAGTAGTTGCGGGTCGCTTTTGGCTCAAGGTATCGATTGCACGTCTACTGAAACGCCACCTCTGCAAAGCTCCTAAGCTTGCGGCTATGCAAGTGGTCAGCGCCCGCCGCGCGCATGAGTTCCAGCGCGCGGATGCCGATGAGCAGGTGTTGGTTCACGCGCTCGCGGTAGAAGTGGTTGGCCATGCCCGGTAGTTTTATTTCGCCGTGCAGTGGTTTGTCGCTGACGCACAGAAGCGTGCCGTAGGGGACGCGGAAGCGGAAGCCGTTGGCGGCGATGGTGGCGCTTTCCATGTCGAGCGCGACGGCTCGGCTTTGTGAGAAGCGACGTTCGGGCGTGCGCTGAGGTAAGAGTTCCCAGTTGCGGTTGTCGGTGCTAGCGACCGTGCCGGTGCGTAGCACGCGCTTGAGCTCGTAGCCTTTAAGTTTGGTGACGTCAGCCACCGCCGATTCGAGCGCCACTTGCACTTCAGCAAGCGCCGGGATCGGCACCCACAGCGGAAGATCTTCATCAAGCACATGATCCTCGCGCACGTATCCGTGGGCGAGCACGTAGTCGCCGAGCGCTTGCGTATTGCGCAATCCGGCGCAGTGCCCGAGCATGATCCACGCGTGAGGACGCAGCACCGCGACGTGATCGGTGATCGTCTTTGCATTGGCCGGACCGACACCGATGTTGACCATCGTGATGCCCGAATGATCGGCGCGCAGCAAGTGGTACGCCGGCATTTGCGGCAGTCGCGGCAGCGCTGCGCCGAGTGCGTCGTGCGCTTCAGGCGCGATGCCTTTGCGCCGCGTCACGACGTTGCCGGGTTCAACAAACGCGATGTACTCGCTCGACGCGTCATTCATCAATTCGTGGCCCATGCGCACGAATTCGTCGATGTAGAACTGGTAGTTGGTGAACAACACGAAGTTCTGAAACCACTCGGGCGCGGTGCCGGTGTAATGGCGCAAGCGATGCAGCGAATAATCAACGCGCGGTGCGGTGAACAACGAGAGCGGCTGGTGCGCTCCGGGTGGTGGTTCGTAGGTGCCGTTGGCGATGCCGTCGTCCATCGCGGCGAGATCGGGCAGATCAAACACATCACGCATCAGTGCACGGCGCTCGGGTGAGAGATTGCCTTCAATGTGGTCGTGTTCGGCGAACGAAAAGTGCACAGGAATCGGCTGTGCGCTGGTGCCGACTTCGAGCGTGGTGCCGTGATTTTTCAGGAGCAGACGAAATTGTTCGCCGTAGTAATGCTCGTAAAGATCGGGGCGTGTGAGTGTCGTCTCATACACACCGGGGCCGTGTACGAAGCCGTACGAGAG
>JAKPSO010000081.1 GCA_029571495.1 Pseudomonadota bacterium | reverse complement strand
GTGACCGGGCTCAGTTAATCGTAGGGTGCTGGTTCACCGCGCCCAAAATGACTGACGCCGCCGTGGCGCGAAGAAATGCGTTGAGCGCGGAGGCTACGTCGAAACGTAGAAAGCGTCCGAGGACGGA
The DNA here is from genome assembly GCA_029571495.1 of Pseudomonadota bacterium. Taxonomy (GTDB): domain Bacteria; phylum Pseudomonadota; class Gammaproteobacteria; order Burkholderiales; family Casimicrobiaceae; genus Casimicrobium. The sequence continues at coordinate 9,336 of JAKPSO010000081.1, read as the reverse complement.
GAAAAACTTAGGGCAGCGTCCTGTCGGCGCCGTTATCAATTGGTGGGTGTGCCACCATCGAAATTACAACCACTAGCACATGAAGTGCCGTCAGGAATGCGTTTATGTAGTGTGTCCACCACGTAGGAGCATCCGAAGTATTTTTTTCCGTCATCTTTGTATCCTCCTTCTTCGTCATGTTCGAAGTTACTTGTGCGAGATTGCACGGGCTAGAAGGCACCGATTCAGGACGCTGCTCCAGAGCTATCGCTCCCCAAAGTTTTCCGCATGTGAATTTTCCCACGGAATGATGTGTGCGACGAGATTTTCCTGAACTTTGTGATGGCATGCGGACTTCAGGTTTAGGTTTTTGTTCGCGCCGGCATTCTCCCCACCGCCTCGTTCCCAGTAAGCGCACCCCCGCCCGATAGAATCGGTCTATGGCACTAGATCCTGAAATGCAAGCACTGCGCACCCCGCCTCATTCGATTGAGGCCGAGCAATCGGTATTGGGGGCGCTGATCATTGACAACAACGCGATCGATAAAGTCGCAGACTTGTTGCGCGCGGACGACTTCTACAACGAAGGTCACCGCCTGATTTACGAGCATATCAATCGCCTCGCTGCGGACAACAATCCGGCCGATGCCGTGACGCTCTCCGAGAGCCTGCGCGCGGTTGCTAAGCTCGATTACGTTGGCGGCCTTGCATACATTGGCGCGATTGCTAACGCCGTGCCCACCGCTGCGAACGTGCGTCGTTACGCGGAGATCGTGCGCGACCGCTCAGTGATGCGCCGCCTGGCGGGTGTAGCGACGAGCATCGCCGAAGCCGCGTTCAACCCGATGGGCAAGTCGAGCGAACAACTGCTCGACGAGGCCGAAGGCAAAGTGTTCGAAATAGCGGAATCGGGTGATCGCTCGAAGGCGAACTTTGTTTCGCTCTCCGACCTCACGGCGCAAGCGATTGATCGCATCGAAGAACTCTATCGTCGCGACAATCCGGGCGATGTGACGGGCGTGGCGACGGGTTACTCCGACCTCGACCGCATGACGGCGGGCTTGCAGCCCGGCGACTTGATCATCGTCGCGGGGCGTCCGTCGATGGGTAAGACCGCGTTTTCGTTGAACATCGGTGAGCACGTCGCGCTGCGGCTCAAGAAGCCGGTGGCGGTGTTCTCAATGGAAATGGGCGCGCTGCAACTTGCAATGCGTTTGATCGGTTCCGTCGGCAAGCTCGACCAACACGTGCTGCGCACCGGGCGGCTCTCCGACGGCGACTGGCAACGCTTCACCGACGCGCTGTCGCAGCTCGATTCCAGCCCGATGTACATCGACGAAACGGGGGGCCTCAATCCTTTCGAGCTTCGCGCACGCGCGCGTCGACTCGCGCGCCAAGTCGGCGGCCTCGGTCTCATCATCGTCGACTACATCCAGCTCATGAGCGCCTCCGGCAGCGGTGAAAATCGCGCGACTGAAGTGTCCGAAATTTCGCGGTCGCTGAAGTCTCTCGCCAAAGAGCTGCAAGTGCCCGTGATTGCGCTTTCGCAGCTCAACCGCTCGCTCGAACAACGACCTAACAAACGGCCCGTGATGAGTGACTTGCGCGAATCCGGCGCTATCGAACAAGATGCCGACGTGATCCTCTTCATCTATCGCGACGAGGTTTACAACCAAGAGTCCGCGCAAAAGGGCATCGCCGAAATCATCATCGGCAAACAGCGTAACGGCCCCATTGGCACCGTGAACCTCACCTTCCGCGGCGAATTCACGCGATTCGAAAACTACGCTGCTACGGACAATTACCTGTCGTCGCCAATTCAATCTGTGCGAAGTTTGGAGGCGCCCAGATTTGGCGGTGATCCACCGCCGATGCAAATCGGGTCGAACAAAGTCAACCGAGATACCCCCTTCTAGGAGCCGTAACCCAGATGCTCGCATCCGGGCTCGCGCAGCGAACCGTTTGCGCTACGGAACCACCACGCGCAAGCCCGGTAAATCGGCGAAATCTTTCGGATTTAGCGTCATCAGCGCGTAACCGTTTTCAATCGCTTGAGCGGCAATCCATAAGTCGTTCATGCGTGGTCGCGGCGACCTGCCAGCGGCCTTTACGGCGGCGCACAGGAGGCCGTAGGCCGACGCCGTTTGCGCGGTAACGTCAAGCGTCGGACGAAGTTCGATTTGCCGCAGTACGGCTGCGCGCCTCGCTCGTTCTGATAAATCTGCGCACGATTGCACGCCAAAGCTAAGCTCACCGAGCGAAACCACCGACGTGAACACAGGAGCTTCGCCTGAGGCAGCAATCGCGCGTTCGCGCGGCAACGCATCGGATGCGATCGCGACCCAAATGCAGGTGTCAAAAATTACGCCCACGGATCGCGCAATGCGTCGACCGCGGGCAGGCGGCTGTCTTTGAGCCACGCGCGACCTTCCTTAGCGCTGAGCTTGGGCGCGGTGAAGTTTGCCAGTGCTTGTGCGGCGGTCATCACGCCGACTTCAGGCGAGAGGCGTGCGACAACTGTTCGACCGCGTTCGATGAGAATAGGCTGACGTTCGCGAACGACACGATCGAGCACTTCGCTCGTGTTACGCGCGAGCAGCGTTGCCGAAATTCCTTGCATGCGAATCTCCTGAATATGTATTGATGCGTATTTTACGCAATTCTGACGTTCCGCACACTTTGCGCATACGCTGTGGCGCGAGGGTCAGACGCGGTGCCGCATTGCTATACAGTTCGCTCATGAACACACCCACTACCCACCGCTCTAACGATCGAGCAGACCTCGCGCAAATCGCTAAACAAGCCATGATTGATCGTGGCTTAGAGCCAGAGTTTTCGCCGTTGGTTGACCAAGAGATGAGCCGAATCGCAGGACCGTCGCGCGAAACGAACGCGGACATTCGCGATCTCACCGCGTTGCCGTGGTGCTCGATTGACAACGACGATTCGCGCGACCTGGATCAACTCTCAGTGTCGGAGGCGTTGCCCAATGGGCAGATCAAGGTGCTAGTTGCGATAGCCGACGTCGATGCACTCGTGAAGAAGGGCACGGCCATCGATGACCACGCGCACAACAACACGTGTTCGGTGTACACCGCGGCGCGAATATTTCCAATGTTGCCGGAACGGCTCTCGACCGATTTGACCTCGCTCGGCGCGGATGAGAGGCGGTTGTCGGTCGTCACTGAGATGGTGTTTAACGAAGACGGAACGCTCGTTTCGAGCACTGCATACCGAGCGCTTGTGCTCAACCGTGCGAAGCTCGCGCACGACTCGATCGCCGCGTGGCTTGAGGGCAAGGGCGAACTTCCTGCGCCTGCACGCGCTGTCGCTGGCATAGACGCTCAACTTCGCGCTCAAGATGTGATTGCACAAAAGCTGCGCGCGCGTCGTCGCGAGCTGGGCGCGCTCGACTTTCAGACGATTGAAGCTAAAGCGGTTTTCGACGGCGACCAAGTCGTTGATCTCAACGTACAGGCGCACAACCGTGCGCGGCAGTTGATCGAAGAATTCATGATCGCGACGAATCAAGCGACCGCGCACTTTCTCACGTCGAAAGGGTTTGCGTCTCTGCACCGTGTCGTGCGCTCGCCGGAGCGGTGGCAGCGGATTGTTGACGCCGCGAAAGACTTAGGTGACGCCTTGCCTCCGGAGCCGGACTCGAAGGCGTTAGAGGAATTCTTGGTGCGCCGGCGTGCCGCAGACCCCGTACGTTTTCCTGACCTGTCGCTCACGATCGTGAAGCTCATGGGCGCGGGCGAATACGTGATTGATAAGCCGGGAGGTGCTGGCGTTGGGCACTTCGGACTCGCAGTGCGTGACTACGCCCACTCCACCGCGCCCAATCGTCGCTTCCCGGATCTCGTCACTCTGCGTCTGGTCAAAGCCGCTCTACTCGGAGCGCCATCGCCCTACAGCGACGCCGAATTCGCGGCGCTCGCGAAGCATTGCAGCGAGCAAGAGGATGACGCTAACCGAGTCGAGCGCCAAGTGCGCAAGTCGGCTGCGGCGCTGCTCTTGGCGTCTCGAGTCGGGGAACGCTTCGACGCGATTGTGACCGGCGCGTCGGAAAAAGGGACCTACGTGCGTGTATTCGCGCCGCCTGTTGAGGGCCGATTGGTGCAGGGCGCGGAAGGCTACAAAGTGGGCCGAAAATTGCGCGTCGAGTTGCTTGACGTGAACGTGATTCGTGGCTTCATCGATTTCGCGCGGCGGGATTAACAGGCCCCGGCTTAATCGAGTGACTGGCGGGAGCGGCGGAAGCCACGAATGTTGGCAAATCCCGGCTCCCACCACGCGCGCGTGCATAACGCATTAGTTTCGCGCGCCACCTTCCGCGCGCAGCGCAGTCATGTTGCGTCCCAGCGCTTGCCCCGAGAGGACCATCGCCGCAATCGCGTCGATCGCATTGCCACCGCCGTTGACACCGTTGCCGACGACCACGTTTGGTACGACGGGCATTCCTGACTTTGCAACCGCGTTGGTGATCTGCGAGGCGATCTCTTGCGCGAGACGAATTTCTGCACCGCCGAACGCTTCGACTTGCGCTTTGGCGGCCAGTGCGGTGGCGGCACCCTCTAGTTCGATGCGGTTGGCGTTGGCCGCGCCAATGGCTTTAATCCTTCCGGCTTCGGCATTGGCGACGCTCACGATGCGCGCGGCCTCTGCCTCGCCTTGTCGGCTTTGTTTCTTCACCTCGGCTTGGCCGTTGTTTTCGGCGATGTCAATTGCGATTTTCGATTCGGTCAGGCCACGTTGTTGCGCAGACACGGCCTCCGCTTCGCGAAGCGTGCGCTCTTTGATCGCGGCCTCTTGCTGGCGCTCATATGTCTCGATGCGTTCGCGCGCGATCTGGCGCTCGCGAAGCTGCGCGAGAATCACCTCGATCTGCGTGTCGCCGACAGGAGAGCGCGGCGTGCCGATCAGCACTTCTTGCAGCTCCAGGTTGTACTCTGCGAATTTCGCGCGCATGTCGGCGAGCGCGCGAGTTTGCACGTCGGTTCGCTCTTGTAGCAACTCGATGAGCGTTTTGGTTTGTGCCGTGTTCTTGAAGTACGCTGACACCATCGGGTCGAGCGTTTGTTCAACGAGCTGCTGAATGTTGCCGAAGCGCTGCACGACGCGAGCGGCCTTTTTGTAGTCGATGTGCACGACGACCGAGAGCGGCAGCGTTGGCTCAAACGCGTCCTTGGTGATGAGTGCAACTTCCTTCAAATTTTGGTCAAACTTCGAGCCGGAGTTGCCCGATTCCCACTTCAAAATGAAGTTGGTGGTCGGCACTTCGATGACCTTGCCGGAGAAGGTGTTGAACGCGTATTTGCCCGGCAAAAGTGGTGTCTCCCAAACGCCGCGCTCTCCTGTCTTCACGAGTTCGCCGTGCTGATAGTCGTCGCCTGACAGGTCTGCACCTGACTGGCCGGTGTACGAAATGACGACACCAGCCGTGCCCATCGCGATCACTGTCTTGGGGATCATGTCCACGGTCGCGAACAAACGATTGATGTAGTACGTGCCGTCCGCCAGAACTTGGTGCTGACGACCGCGTGAACCGCCGCAGGCCAAGAACGCTTCGGGGTCTTGAAAATTGTCATGCGCGGAGCGGCCGGCGTTTTGTCCGACGACGGGCGCAATCAATTCGCCAGTGGGCAATCCGGGGCCGTCGTGCACGGTGAGCACACCGATTTCGTCACGCACGTTGTCAATCACCAGCGGGGTGAAGCCGCCGCGTGCAACGATGTCCTCGCGCATTGCGGTAATCGCGGCTTCGTCACCCGCCGATAGGCCGAGGGCGTAGGTGTTCGCCTGCGTGATGACCACGAATTGCGCAGTGTTGATCGCATAAACGCCTTCACGCAATACTTTGCGCTGCGGTCCTTTTTGCCCGCCAGCGAGCAAGAACCCTCGCACGTCCTCAAAATTCGCGGCCGCGTCGTTCGCGCCTAGTGCCTGCGACGGCGCGAGCGGTTTCCCATCACGCGCAAACACGTAACCAATTTCTCCCTGCGGCACCATGACCAAGTCCGACTTACGAACTCGGTACATGAATGGAATCAGGAAATGCAGGCCACCGCGCAGGAGCTCGGGCTCGAAGCCCGCTTCGTTGTTTAGCGCGATCAGGCCGGACTGCACGGAACCTCGCAACGACCACAGTCGCTCGCGGATACCCACGCGATTGTTCGGCACGTAAACGACGGACGAATACAGAAAAAGCGCCGCCAACAGCAGCACCGGAGTGGCCCAGGACCACGCCAAACCAAAGACTGCAGACAAAGCTTCAAACATAAAAAATCTCGCAATAAAGTACGGGATGCGGAGCATATGCCTGTGTTTTGGAAGCGACTTCCATTTTTTGACAGAAATGCGCCAAAAAATTCATCTATATGACTTCGTAAATCGCCGCTGGGCGCGGCCTTGCTGGCTAAATCTCATCCGCCAACTTTGCGAAAAGGTGACGAAAATGCGCCGCTTACGGAGGTTTTTCACGGATTTGCGACTTTGGCATTTTGTAAGCGTCTGTCGAGCTGAAACGACCGGTTGGCGGCCGTTGCCGGCCTTTTAAGGCGGCAAAGCTGTATCTCGAATCTGAGCGCAGGCTCTAAACCGACATTCGCCTGCTACTTTGGGACATCAATGGCCCCAAAGCGCCTGCACGTAACAGTTCGGACTACCGCCTGAGGTGAGCTATTCCGACGGCCAAAGCGCACGCATGGTTTCGCGAAACGCGAATTCGGCGCCAGTGGCTGTTGTGTGCGTGCCACGCTGCAGTACCCACCGCCCGGCCACAAGTACGTCAGCGAACGGTTCTGATGGACTGTTGAAGACCACGGCGTCTAGTGTTCGTGACGCCGGGACGCCAAGGAGGGCGGGCTGTTCGTTGTCCACGACCACGGCATCGGCCCGCGCGCCGACCGCAATGCCCCACGTTGCATAGCCCGCAGCGCTCGCACCGCCCGCGTTGATTCGCGCGAAGAGATGTTCCGCGGTCGACGACTGCCCGTCGTTCGGCGCGGCGCAGACATTTCGTTGTCGACGCTGCAGGCGCTGCCCGTATTCGAGCAAGCGCAACTCTTCGCGCCAGTCGCGCGTGACGTGACTGTCGGAGCCGATGGCGAGGGCAGTACCCGCCGAGAGCCACGCGCTCATGTCCGTCGTGCCGTCGCCCAAGTTGGCTTCTGTGCTGGGGCAAATGATGGCGCCAGCACCCGCGCTAGCCACCGCGTCGATTTCATCGTGCGTGACGTGCGTGGCGTGCACCAGTTGCCAGCGTGAATCGAGCGCGTGATGCGCCGAAAGCCATTGCACCGGACGCATGCCGGTCGTTTTTAGGCATTCGTCGACCTCGCCCGTTTGCTCAGCGACGTGAATATGTATCGGACCGTTCGCGGACGCGACAAGCGCGTTGATCGACGCGGGAGTAGCGGCCCGGAGCGAATGTAATGCGACACCGGCTTTGAGCGGTGACGTCGCGCTGCTTTGCGCGCGGTTCGCGACTGATCCCGACGCGTCCAAGACCCAGGCTGCGTTCGTGGCAAAGCGACGTTGATCGTCGCGCAATGCAGTGGCTGTGAACCCGGCGCGTTCATACAGCACGGGCAGCAGCGTCAAACCGATCCCGACTTCGTCAGCCGCTTCGACGAGGGCCCACGTCATGGTCAGCGGATCTTTGTACGCGCTGCCATCGAGATCGTGGTGGAGGTAGTGAAACTCACACACATGCGTGTATCCACCGCGCAGCATCTCCGTGTACAGCTGTTTCGCAATGGCCTTCAGCTGCACAGGCGACACCGCAAGCGCGACGCGGTACATGCGGTCACGCCAGCTCCAAAAATCATCCTGCGCGCTTTCGCGGCGTTCTGCCATGCCTGCGAATGCGCGCTGAAAGGCATGGCTATGCGCGTTGACGAGGCCCGGAATCAACGGCGCGTCGAGTAACTCCGCCTCGCGTTGATGTGCGACGGAGCGCGGAACGCCAGATTCGATGCTCGACCAGTTTCCGTCCGAGTCAATTGCGAGGAGGACATCGCGCAACCAGCCCTGTGTGCTGCCCGTGCCGATCCACGCGAGGGGCGCCCAGAGTAGGCCGTCGCGGCAATTTTGAGAATGCGCTCGCTTCAATCGGGCCTCCATGCCAGCATGATGCCGAGCAGGCGTTCAAGCAGCGGTTTCACCGTCGCGGCCGTGTCTGGCAAATACGCGAATGGCGGCGTTTCCTGCATGTACGTCGATTGACACATTTCGAGTTGCACTGCGTGAATGCGCTCGGCGGGGTTGCCGTAGTGCCGCGTTGTGTAGCCGCCTTTGAATCGCCCGTCCGCCGCGTGAGTGAACCCATGTTCTGATTCAAGCGCTGCGACGAGGTTGGCGCGTAGTGACGCGGCGCAACTCGTGCCCGTCGCGGTCCCTAAATTGAGATCGGGCAGCTTACCTTCGAACAACCACGGAATCACAGAGCGTATGCTGTGCCCGTCCCACAGCAATGCATAGCCAAATCGCTCGTGGATGCGGCCCAGCTCTGCTCGAAGTGCGTCGTGGTACGGCTGCCAATAGGTTCGGCGACGCCTGTCGACTTCGCTTGCTTCCGGGGCGGCACCGTCGTGATACAGCGCATCGCCCGTGAAAAAGCGAGTAGGGCAGAGTTCAGTGTTCGACGCGCCGGGGTACATCGGTGTGTCGTCGGGCGGTCGGTTGAGGTCGATGACGTAGCGTGAGTAGCGTGGCACCAAAATCGACGCGCCAAGATCGCGAGAGAACGCGTAAAGCGTTTCGAGATGCCAGTCAGTGTCTTCAACGTCTAGCGCGCGATCAACGTACTGACCCTTCAACTCGTCTGGGATGGTCGTCCCGACGTGCGGAAGGCTGAGCAACAGCGGCGTACCACCGCGCGTCAATGAAAATACGTCGTGATTCATTTCATCGGTTTCCGTGGAATTCAGCGCCACCAGCGATCAATTTGCGTAAAGGGTGGTGACCGAAGCGATACACCAGATCGCGCGGGTGCTCGGCGTCCCACACGGCGAAATCAGCACGTGATCCTGCTTGCAATGTGCCGTAGGACGCAGGTAAGCCCAGTGCGCGCGCAGCATTGACCGTAAAGCCGCGCCACGCTTCCTCTGGCGTCATGCGAAATAGCGTGCACGCCATGTTCATCATCAAGAGCGGCGACAGCGTTGGTGACGATCCGGGGTTGTGGTCGGTGGCTACGGCGATGGGCACACCGGCTTGACGTATCGCCGCAACCGGCGGCAGTTGCGTCTCGCGTAGAAAGTAGTACGCGCCGGGCAGCAGCACCGCGACCGTTCCTGCGGCTCGCATCGCTGATATGCCCGCGTCGGTGAGGTACTCAAGGTGATCACAACT
>JAKPSO010000072.1 GCA_029571495.1 Pseudomonadota bacterium | reverse complement strand
AAGCCGCGGGTGAAGAAATTCATTGGTGCGTGTTCGAAGAGAAAAGCGACTACATGCCGAAACGCCAAATGACCATGCTCAACTGGCGCGTCGCGGATCTCGACGCCATGCTCGACCAACTGCGTGCTGCCGACATCCGCGTAGAAGACCACATCGAAGAATCAGAGTACGGCCGCATTGGTTGGGGCTACGACTTCGAGGGGAACAAATTTGAGCTTTGGCAGGCGCCGAAGGCTTGAGCGGCCCACCAAGGAAGCTCCTCGTTTCGGCTATGGCTTTGCCACGGTAACGGTTGTTCAACGGTCGTTCTGGGTCAGTTATTGAGGAAGTCAACAGGTGGCACGATTCGGCCGAAAGCGCCGTGGAAACGCCGTTTGAGCTATAAAGCTGTATCGCCCGGGCTCGGGTACTCTGCCGCCGTTTGCGGTCTGTTCGCGAATCATGGAAAACGCAGAAAGTCCTGCTGCTGCAACACCCAACAGTCGCGCCGATTTGTCCGTTGGCGATGCAGATGCCGTGACGAAATCGGATGACGCCACGAGTACGCGCGAGACGCGCGTTACGTTGCGCGATCGGCTGGCTGTGCTGCTTCGGCGTCGCGAACGCAAATCGCCCGAGATTCGGCTCACGCGCTTGCCACGTGAAGCGGCGGCGGGCGAGCAGGCGTACGCATTCAAGTTCACCGGCCAAGCAGGCGAGTATTTCCGGATTTGGATTGTCAATACGTTTCTCGTGCTGGTGACGCTAGGACTGTGGTCGCCGTGGGCGAAGATTCGGAAACGGCAGTTCATGTTGCGACACACGTGGGTCGCCGATGCGAATTTTGAATTTCACGCGCGGCCGTGGCCGATTTTGCGCGGACGACTGATCGCAGGGACGCTGTTCGTCGTGTACTGGTTCACGGGTAATTTGAATCCGAAATATGCGGCGTGGGTGGCGTTGTGCGTGGCGATCGCAGCGCCTTGGTTGATCGTGAGCGCGCTTCGTTTCAACATGGGCAACACGAGCTATCGCAATCTCCGCTTCGCGTTTGACGGAACCATGCGTGACGCTATTGCGGCGCTTTGGCCGCTGGTGCTCGTGGGCGCGTTGACGGTGGCGTTTCCGCTGAAAATTGACGCCACGAAAATGGACGCGACAACGCTACTAGGCTTCATTCCGACCGTCGTCTTGGTGTTGTTCTATCCCTACATGACCGCCGCGTTCCGGTTGATGTTGCTCAACCATACGCGTTTGGGCACCGCGAAACTGGCGTGTTCGACGCGCGTGCGAACGATCTACGGGATCTATTTTCGAACTGCGTTGATGGGCGTCGGGCTCACCTTCGCGCTCATCTTGCTGGTCGCCTTTGTCATGTGGGCGCTGACGCTGTTCGTCGGAAAAGAGAAGTGGATGTATGTGCCATGGGCACAATATGTGTCCATGTTCTTCACGCTTGCGCCCACACTTCTTGTCATGGCTTTGCTGGTCAGTTACGTGCAGTCGCGTGTGGTTAACGCCACATTTAATCTCACCACCATCGCCGACAACGTGCGCGTGTTTAGTCACTTGCGCATGGCTGAACTTTTGAAGAATCAAATCGTCAACGCGTTGGCGATGATCGTGAGCTGCGGCCTCTTGATCCCATGGACCGCGATTCGCACTGCGCGTCTGCGGGTTGAAAGCACATCCCTTGGCGTGTACGGGGACCTCGATGACATCATCGCGGATAAAGCGATTGCTGGTGCCGCTGCAGCGGACGCCGCGAGTGACTTCTTTGCATTGGACATTGGCATATGAGCGCTCCATTTTCAGCGGTCGAGGGCTGCGGCGCGGTGTGGTTTGATGGCAAGTCATCACGCCGAACGCAAGTCAGGATGATGGTTGTCGGCGATGAGGTTCGCGTGATCGCGCCGGACGCGGATGGCGAAAAGACGCTTGCCAGCGCAGCGCGCGGTTCGTTGCGAATTCCTTCGCGAATTGGGCGCACGCCCTACCGCGTGGAATTTCCTGATGGCGGCCTCGCGATTTGCTCGGATGCGCCGGTGCTTGAGCGCATGTTGGGTCTCGATGCGCATGGCCATTGGCTGCCGCGCTTGGAGCGCGCCAGCGCATTTGTTGTCGTCGCGCTCTTCGGGCTGGTGGCGGCGATGTACTTCGCCTATCAACGCGTGATTCCGACGGCGGCAGCGTTCGCAGCGGAAAGAATTCCGCGCGAGTCGGAAGATGCACTGGGCGACATCGCGTTGGACTCGCTCGAACGTTTCGGTTTCAAAACTGCGCGCATGTCGGACGAGGAGCAGGCGTCAATCCAGGCGGACTTTGATGAACTCGCAAGAGCGGCGGGATTGAGTGATGTCGTGTCGCTGCAATTTCGTGCCGCGCCGCCGAACGCATTTGCGCTTCCGGGCGGAACGATCATCGTGACTGATCCGCTCGCGCTCCTATTTCGCAACGACCGTCGAATGCTGCGCGCTGTGCTGGCGCACGAGATGGGTCATCAGGCGCATCGCGACTCTCTGCGTCACATTCTCGCGGGTTCATTTTCCGCGGTCGTCATGGGCGCGGTGGCGGGCGACGTGTCTGGCGTTGCGGCGCTGACCGTGACGGTGCCGACGCTGACCACGACACTGCATTACACACGCACTGTAGAGGCCGAGGCCGACGCCTACGCATTTGATCTGCTGAAAAAGACTGGCGTTTCGCCAAAAGACTTTGCGGACGCCATGCGTAGTTTGCGTGCGATGAGCCAATGCGTCTCTCTGCGGATGGCGGATCGGCGCGCGGCACATCGCGCTCCGGGTCCGATGTACGATCCCTATCAAGACGACTGGAACGATCTTTCCGCATCCAGTGAATCACCGGCGCGGCCGCCGGCTCCGTGTTTTAGCGATCCGAACGCGTATTTGAAAGGACGCGATGCAGACGTGAAGGCGCTTGAAATGTCTTCCGGACCGCTTCTCTACCTGCGCACACACCCGATTGACACAGATCGAATCGAAGCAGCCGAGGCGGCCGCAACCGCGAAATAGCGCGCGACTAACCCGCCCGATTGCGCATCCAATCCGCGGTGCCGAAGAGTTGCCCCATGAGCCACGCGCGGAGCTTCTCGTCGATTTGACAATCGGCGAGCGCGTCGCGCATACAGCCTAACCAAGCGTCGCGCTCGGCTTCGCCAATTGGGAAGGGCAGGTGGCGCGCGCGTAGGCGCGGGTGGCCGAAGCGTTCTTGATAGTGATTAGGGCCGCCGAGCCAACCACAGAGAAACCAATAGAGCTTGTCGCGCGAGCCGTCGAGCGACTCCGGGTGCAGTTTGCGAATGCCTGCGTAAGGTTCGTCGAGATCCATGTGATCGTAGAACGCATCGACGAGCGTGCGTACGCCCGGTTCACCGCCGAAGAGCGCGAATGGGGAGTCGTTGGAGGGGTTGAGGGCGATGGTCATGGGGTGCCAATTTGCGAAGAAAACAGCAGGCGCAATCGTGCTGTGGGAGCGGCGGAAGCCGCGAACGGCGGTCATTCGCGGCTTCCGCCGCTCCCACAACAACTGCTGTTTGTATTGGTAACAGAGATGAGCATTTTCGCTTAGCCCGAGTGCAACATCACTTCACGAAACGTGCGCAACATGCCCGCCGTTGCGCCCCAGACGTAGCGTTCGTTATACGGAATCGCCCAATATTCACGACGTTGGCCTTCGCGCAGAAAATTG
>JAKPSO010000004.1 GCA_029571495.1 Pseudomonadota bacterium | reverse complement strand
AGGGCTATACGATGGCGTGGATCGGTTGGCAAGCTGATCTTCCGTCGCTGCCTGATCAGCTCGCCCTTAAGGCACCCGTCTTAGCCGGCGTGACGGGGCCGGCCCGCGACGAGTTTTTGTTTGATCACACACGCTCACCCGCAACAGCCACTCTGTCGTGGCCGATTGCCGATCCCGCTTCGCTCGTCGTCACGGTGCGCGCTAAATGGGATGCGCCGAGAGAAACTCCGGTGGGGCTATCCATTCGCGCAACTGGTACGCAGAGCGTTGAGATTACGCGTCCGGCGACCGGGTTCGATGCGGCGGCGCTGTACGAGGTGACTTACACCGCCCGCGATCCAGCGGTCTTAGGACTTGGGTTTGCGGCCACGCGTGACGTGACATCGTTTCTGCGCCGGAACGGCACGGACGCCAATCCGTTGGCGACGGCCGGTCGCAGCGCGATCAATCGGGCCATCGGTTTTGGCGTGTCGCAGTCAGGTCGATTCCTGCGTGATTTCCTTTATTTTGGTTTCAACGAAGACCTTGCTGGCGGCCTCGTCTTTGACGGACTTATGCCGCATGTTGCGGGAGGCCGCCGCATTGCCACTAGCTATCGTTTTGGCCTGAATGGTCGCAACGCACGGCATCCGCAAGATCCGGCGTGGCAGGCCGATCTGTTTCCGTTTGCGTACCAAACACTCTTCGACCCGATCAGTGGCAAGCGCGACGGACTCATGCAGCGTTGTCGTATCAACTCGACCTGCCCGCGAGTCATTCAAACCGATAGCGAGCACGAATGGTGGGCCTCGCGCGCGTCATTGTTGGTCACGGATCTTTCAGGCAACCACATCGATTTGCCGCCTGACGTGCGCGCTTACATGATCGCCGGGACACCGCATTACAGCGAGCCTGCCGCAATCGCCCGCACGGCGCCCACGATGGTGTTACCTGTCAATCCCATGCATGCCGGGCCGCCTCTGCGTGCTCTCTTGAGCGCGATGCAAACGTGGATCACGACAGGCGCTGAACCGCCAGCAAGCCGCGTTCCGATGCGTGCGCACGGCACCTTGGTCGAGGCAACCGACGCTGTGCCGCGCAACATTCCCGGCTTGCCGTACGCAGGCATCTACACGGGTGCAGCGTTCACCGATACCGCTGTGTTCCCGCCAAAAATTCTCGGAAGCTATCCGGTGTTCGTGCCGCGCGCCGACAAAGACGGTATGTCGATCGCTGGCATTCGCATGCTGCCGCTAGCCGTGCCGCGTGCGACGTACACTGGCTGGAACCCTCGTGCTGTAGGCTTCGGCGCGGGGACGTTGTTCCCGCTGCAAGGCGCAGTGGTTCCTTTCGCTGCGACACGCTCGGAACGTGATGCGGTGGGCGATCCGAGGCTCTCGATTGCAGAGCGTTACCCTGACAATGCGGCGTACGTTGCCGCGGTCGAGAGGGCCGCCGCGCAGATGGTCGCCGAGCGCTTGCTGCTCCCGCAAGACGCGGAGCGCGCGATAGAACTCGCTCTACAAGACAAGCTCTCGCGATTGAAGTAATTCACGCCGTTCTGAGCGCGATGTTGGGTCGCGCTCCGAACGATCGTCGCCGCTACGCTTCCTTCTTCGGCGGCCGGTGCAACGCGCAGAGCTTGTTGCCATCCGGGTCGCGCAGGTACGCGAGATAGAGCCTGCCGACCGAACCATCGCGCCAGCCCGGAGGGTCCTCGCACGTTGTGCCGCCGTTAGCAACGCCTGCCGCGTGGAACGCATCAGCCTGTTCCGGCGAGGTCATGTTAAAGCCTAACGTGCTGCCGTTGCCGTGCGTCGCGGGCTCGCCATTGATTGGCGTGGTAATACCGAATGAGCCCGAAGGGCTGCGGTAGAAATAGCGGTTCTTGTTGGCAATGCCGGGAGCGATTCCCAGCGTGCCCAGCAGCGCGTCGTAAAACTTTCGCGAACGCTCAAGGTCGTTCACACCCACCATCACATGGCTAAACATAGTCTTCTCCCAATTGAAACTATGACCATGCTAAGCCAACCGCCCAAGCCTAAAACGTTGGCGTCTCGCTCTCGGCCCGAGCCTACTTCGCGTGCGTGTGCATTACTCTTCGTCTATGCAACGGTAAACGCCCTGAATTCATTTCGTTAGCAAACTGTGAACACTCCAAACGTATCGTCCTCTTCGGCGCCACACCCACGTGCGGCGAACCTCGCGCGACCATTCGAGCCGTCCTTTCCCGTCACTTGCATTGCCGATGTCGAGCGCATGGAAGCCACGCCGCTTGAACAGGCGCTCACCGTCCGCAGCACCTACGAGATTTTTTGCAACTCTGCGCGCGCGTTTGGCGACAAAACAGCGTTGACGTTCCTGACCAGCGCCGACCCTGCCGACGAGCCGATCCGCTGGTCGTATTCCGAACTTCTCGCCGGCATTCACCAAACCGCAAACCTGCTGCATCGCTTGGGACTCACCCCGAACGATGCCGTCGCCGTGCTGTTGCCCGGCTGCTTGGAGTATCACCTTGCGTTGTGGGGCGGCGAAGCGGCGGGCATCGTGCAGCCGCTCAATCCGTTGCTCTCCGACGAGAAATTGGTTTCGCTCATGAACGCGGGTCGCGCGAAGGTCCTCATCGCGTGGGGCGCGGACGACGAGTCCGGCTTGTGGTCAAAAGCGATGCGAATTCGCGAGTTGGTGCCGAGCTTGACCACGGTGCTTCGCGTCGCACCAGTGGGAGAGCACCATGCGCCTGAGCTACCAGCGAACGCTCTCGATTTCGCCACGGAGCGAGCAAAGGAGCGAAGCGACTGCTTGGTAAGCGGACGCGCCATCGCACCAACCGACATCGCCGCCTACTTTCACACCGGCGGCACTACGGGCGCACCCAAACTCGCGCGCCACAGCCACGGCGCGCAGGTGTTCACCGCATGGGGCTGCGTCAAGATGCAAGGCGTGCGCCCGACCGACGTCACGATCAATGGCTATCCACTGTTTCACGTCGCAGGCGTATTGCCGGGTTCCTTGGCATCGTTGTCCGCAGGCGTCGAAGTGGTGATTCCCACGACGTCGCTGTTTCGCAATCGCGACGTCATCAAAAACTATTGGCAGCTGGTTCAGCGTTACCGCGCCACCGTGCTCTCGGCAGTGCCAACGGTGCTCTCCGCGCTCGCCAACGTGCCGATCGACGGTGCGGATATTTCAACGCTTCGCTACTGTCGAACCGGCGCAGCGCCGCTCTCGCCCGAGCTATCGCTTCGGTTTGAAAAGCTCTTCGGCCTGCACGTTCACGAGGCGCTCGGCATGACCGAGATGGCCGGCATCTCGACGATTACACCGCCCGGCGTTGTCGGGCCCGCAGGCTGCGTTGGCTTGCGGCTGCCGTACATTCAATTGCGCATCGTTGCGCTCGACGAGCAAGGCGGCGCAAGTGATCGCGACATGCCCGTAGGCGAGCAGGGCATGGTGCTGTTTAAGTCGCCGAACTTATTCTCAGGCTTTGTCGATCCACTCGAAAACGCGAACGCGTTCACGCATGACGGATGGCTCGCCACGGGCGACCTCGGCTGGCTCGACGGAGAGTGGCGGCTTCATCTCACCGGTCGCTCGAAAGACCTGATCATCCGCAGCGGGCACAACATCGACCCAAAGGTCATTGAAGACGCCATCGGCGCGCACCCCGCCGTGCAGCTCTGCGCCGCTGTGGGTGCGCCGGACGCTTACGCGGGTGAGCTACCGGTCGTGTTCGTCACGCTGGTACCCGGTGCGAGCGCAAGCGAGGCCGAGCTACTCGCCTTCGCCGCCGCGCGAGTAGACGAAGCGCCCGCGAAGCCAAAAGCCGTGACGATTCTCGAACACATGCCGATGACCAACGTCGGAAAAATTTACAAGCCGGAGTTGCGCCAGATGGCCGCAGCGGCGGCGAAGGCCGCGCAAGTAACGCCTTAGTCGTGTCCCAACCCTGGGCTGTTTGCTAAAGCGACTTGTAGGCGCGGACTCGGCCGCGCTCATCGGGTTGCACGAAGCGACGCCAAGTCGTCGCCTACGAGGTAGATGCGCAGCAAGAATTTCGCGTGAGGAAAATATAGGCGCGGACTTGGCCGCGCTCATCGGGTTGCAAGAAGCGACGCCAAGTCGTCGCCTACAAGGTAGATGTGCAGCGAGCATTTCGCGCGAGGAAATGTAGGCGCGGACTCGGCCGCGCTTGTGTCCGGTTTATCTTCATTTGACGAAGCGACGCCAAGTCGTCGCCTACAAGGTAAATGTGCAGCGAGCATTTCGCGTGAGGAAAAGGTAGGCGCGATTTATGAGCGCAAAGTTTCAGCACTGGGGTGCTAAGTGACTAAAGCCGAAACGCAGGTCGCTCCGCCAACGCCTCTCGCCACCGCTGCAAATGCGCGTGCTGCTCACCAGGTTTGATGCGCACCACGCGCGCGAAATCCACCGCGACGACTGCAGTAATGTCAGCAATGCTCAACTGCCGCGCCGCGATAAATTCGCGCTCGGCTAAGTGCAGGTTCAGCATGTCAAAAAACTGTTGCACACGCTTCAACCCACGCTCCGCCAGCGCCGGAATCTGCGCATAGTCCACCGGCCCCGGCAGCGCTCGATTCACCATCGCGGGCGCGCTATTGCGAAGCGCCTCGGCGATCGCCATTAGCCCTTCAAATTCAACGCGCCAGTTCCAGCTCGCGATCTCCGCTTTGTCTGCGGGTGTAACGCCCAAGAGCGGTGGGTTCGGGTAGCTCGCCTCCACCCACGCCGTAATGGCCGCGTTATCGGTGAGCACCGCGCCGTCCGGCGTGCGCAGCGCCGGAACAGTGCACTGCGGGTTGATCGCGCGGTAGGCGTCAGACAGCTGCTCGCCCTGACGCAAATCGATCTGCACCGCCTCATGCGGCACGCCTTTTTCCGCGAGCAAAATGCGCGCGCGGCGCGGGCTCGGTGCCGTCGCGCAATCGTAAAACGTGATCACTTCG
>JAKPSO010000935.1 GCA_029571495.1 Pseudomonadota bacterium | reverse complement strand
CCCCTACGACATTCTTGCCGGCATCGGCACGCGCGTCCAGCGAAAATACATCGAATAAGGCGCCATCACCCCTGAATGTTCATCACGGCCGCCCCGTGCGGGTTGATCTGCGGCGCGGCGGGCTTTTCCTCCTTGGCGATTGTCTCGAAGAGTTCTTTCCATGTGTCGCGCATCGCGGTCATGTGCTGGATGCATTCCTCGATGGGCGCCGTCTGCTTGCGGATGTTGGCCATAATCAGAAGGTGCTGAAAATATTCATAGAGCCGGTCGAGATTCCGGGCCAGTTCCCCCGCGTTCATATTTAGCGCGCCGCGCAGCTCGCCGAGGATGTCCTGGGCGCGTATGAGGTTGTTGTGAACGCCCTCGACGCTGCCGCGATCCAACTGCCGCCGGGCCTCTTCGGCGCGCTGGATGGCCCCGTTGAACATCATCACGATCAGCTTGCCTTGCGAAGCCGTTTCAACATCCACTTTCTTGTATACGCCATATCCGGCTGTTGACGTGGCCATGTGCAACTCCTTATCCGTCTTCACCAATCGTATTTCGACAAGGCGGTAATTGCCGTGCTTTGCGATTGCATTTGCGAGGAGAATTGTTCGAGCGCCGCAAACTGTTTTTTCAATCGCGTTTCCTTCTTCGCGATGGATGCGTTCAAACGATCTATTCGGGCATTGATGTCCTGGACTTGCCGGTCAATGCTTCCGTTGGATTTCGCCCGGTCGTTCAGGAATCCACCCACTTTGGTGATGCTGTCCAGATAGGCATACAACTGGTCGGCGACACCCGTCGTTCCGGTGTTGTAGAACACATTCTGCACGTTGAGCCGCGCGGTGCGCAATGCCTCGCGCAGGGTGTCCTCCTTCAGTTGCAGATGCGACGTCGTGCCCGCGTCGAACGTGTCGCCGGTCGTGATGCCCAGGTCAATCAGGGACTTGTACGAACCGCTGATGCCCGACACCGATCCAAAAACCAGTGTTTGCAGCGTGGCCTTGATTTCTTTGATGGTCGCGTCGTTGGCCAGCGTGCCGTCCTTGGCCGTCAACGCCACAATCTTGTCCACGGACTCGTTGAACGACGTGATGAACGAATTGACGCTTTCGACGATTTTGTCGTCGTCCGCCGCAATCGTCACTGTGCTCGTACCCGTGCTCAGCAGCCTAAGCGTCACGCCGCCGATGGCGTCCGACACCTCGTTGGTGTTTCGGGTCTGCACGGGCCCGCCGTTGATGGTAAACTGGACGTCGCTGCCCGCCGTTTGCGTCGGCGAAACGAGGTTCGTTACCGACAGGAAATTGCTCGTTCCCGCCGTGAAACTGATGGTGCGGCTACCCAGCGTCTTGGCCACGAATCGCAGCGAATCCGTTGTGCCGTCGTAACTTGCGCTCACTTGCGCGCCGGAATCGTTAATGCGCTGCACGACATCGAGCATGGTGTCGGCGGCGGGATCCACCGAAATTGTTACACCGTTGATTTTGAATGTGCCCGCTGTGATCGCGCCGTTGGCGAAGGAAACCTGGTTCAGCAATTTTGCACTATCAATAGCCCCAAGGTTCCGTGTGCTCGTCGCGACCGTCGAACCGCCGCCGCTTGTGCTCTGAGTGGCTTCCGTCACATGGATGGCCGAGAGGAAGTTGCTGGTGTCGTCGTCGGCCCCGAAATTGATGATTGCCGTGTTACCCGGCGTGCTGTTTTCGAAAGTAATTTTGTCCGTGAGCGCGTTGTAGGAAGCCGTAACGCCCGCGCCGCTGGCATTGATGGCCGTCAACACTTGATTGAGCGTCTGCGTCGCGGGATCGACCGTAATGGAAACGCCGTTGATGGTGAAGGTTCCGGCCGTCACCGCCGTGGTCATTCCGCTCGACGACAGGACCGCGCCGGGATTGATGGCTTGCCCCATCGCGCTGCTGCCGGTCGCGACGGTGGCGCTGGCCATTTGCGTCACGTTCACGGCATAGGATCCGACGACGGGAT
>JAKPSO010000926.1 GCA_029571495.1 Pseudomonadota bacterium | reverse complement strand
TTTGCCGCGTCGTTGGACAAGGTGAACGCCGAGTGGGCCAAGTGCATCGCGACGTTGAAAGGCAACCCCGCTCTGCATCGCACCGACGATTACATCGACGACGTGGAATCAGTGCGCAAGGCGCTCAAGCACACGCAGATCAACGTCTGGGGCGGCAGCTATGGCTCGCGTGTGGCGCTTCGGTACATGAAGCGGTACCCACAAAGTATTCGCACGGCGGTGCTCGACGGCGTCGCACCAACAACGCTACGTTTGCCCGACGACGCGCTGGCGAGCTCAGAAACGGAGCTCCGTGCAGTGTTTGCCGCGTGCGCTGCGTCCAAGGGCTGCGACGCGGCTTATCCGAATGCGTTGGGGGCGTTTGACGCACTCGTGAAATCCCTGAGAGCCAATCCCAAAAAGGTAACCGTGACGCATCCCGCGACAGGAAAGGCGATTGACGCGACGGTGTCGGATCGCACGTTGGTGTCGCAACTCTGGGGCTTGCTATATCAGCCTGAAGCCGCACGTCTGGTGCCGACCATCGTGGACCAAGCCTCGCGCGGCAACTTCGCGCCGCTCGCCGCGACGATGACCGCCGCGAGCACCAGCGAAGCCGACCTCTCCATCGCGTTACGTTTCGCCGTGATGTGCGCGGAGGACATGCTCGGTCGCTCGCCCGCGCCGAACGCACGCTTCCAGTCAGTCACCGACATGTTCTACGGCTTCTGTAAGACGTTGCCGCACGGGAAAGTCGCACCGGAGTTTTTCGAGCCGACAACGAGCAATATTCCAACGCTCCTGTTCTCGGGATCGCACGATCCCGTAACGCCGCCCTCACAGGCAACGCTCGCCGCGAAGACGCTTTCGCAAAGCAAGCACGTCATAGTGGGTGGCATGGGCCACATCGTGTCGCACCAGAGCTGCGCTCGGCGCATCGTCGCGAAATTCGTCGTCGCGGGAAACATCGCCGCAGCCGAGGATGCATGCGAGGCGGACCTGAAAATGGCGCGGCCATTGTTTTACGTGTCGCCGCTGGAGGCCAAGCCATGATTTCGGTTCAGGGCCTCAGCAAACAATTTACCGTGCGCGAGCGAACTTCGCTCTTTGCGCTCAAAGCGACAACGCGCATCGTAAACGCCGTCGACGACGTAACCTTCGTCGCGAACGACGGTGAAGTCACGGGACTTCTCGGCCCCAATGGTGCGGGCAAAACGACGACGCTTCGGATGCTTTCAACACTTCTCACTGCTGACCGCGGACAAGCGAGCATCGACGGCGCGAATCTCGCCACCGAGCGCGCTATCGTGCGCCAACGCCTCGGCGTCCTGGGTGACGCGAAGGGGCTTTACTGGCGGCTCACGGCGCGCGAGAACATCGTCTATTTTGGACGCTTGCAAGGACTCTCTGAAACGGACGCCCGACAGCGCGCGAGCGTGTTGATCGATGAGCTTGGGTTGCACGAGTTGGCCGACCGCCCGACGCGCGGTTTCTCACAGGGCGAGCGCATGAAGGTCGCGATCGCGCGCGCGCTCGTGCACAACCCG
>JAKPSO010000912.1 GCA_029571495.1 Pseudomonadota bacterium | reverse complement strand
ACGCACGATCTGGCGGTGGTTGGTGACATTGCCGATCACGTTGTGGTGATGCGCAACGGTGAAATTCGCGAGCAGGGTGCATCGAAGCAAGTCTTCGCCACGCCGAAAGATGACTACACGCGGGCGCTGTTGGCGTGCCGCCCGGTGGTCGATTCGCGACCCAAGCGCTTGCCGGTGATTGATGACTTCATGGCGGGTCGCGCCGACGCGATGCGGCTTGAGCAGCGCTCGCGCGGGGTGCTGGAGAGCGATCCCGTGGTGCTCGACGTTAAAGGGCTGTGCAAAGATTTTGTCTCGCGCGAGGGCCTGTTTGGCAAACGCGTCTTCCACGCAGCCAAGGATGTTTCATTCAAGTTGCGCAAAGGCAAAACGCTCGGTCTCGTCGGCGAATCGGGCTCCGGTAAGACGACCGTGGGCCTCACGATCATGCGGCTGCATGAAGCCACGAAGGGCGAGGCGTGGTTCGACGGTAAGAATATTTTCGCGCTGTCGGAAGCTGAGTTTCTTCCGTACAAGAAACGCATCCAGATCATCTTCCAAAATCCGTATGCGTCGCTGAACCCTCGTTTCACGGTCGGGCAGATCATTTGCGAACCGATGGTGATTCACGGCATCGGCGATAGCGCCGAGGCACGCGCGAAGATGGCGTTTGAGCTTCTCGCGAAGGTCGGTTTGCCGGAGATGAGTTTCTACAAATATCCGCACGAGTTCTCGGGCGGCCAGCGGCAACGCATTGCCATTGCGCGCTGCCTCACGATGAAGCCGGACATTCTGATCTGCGACGAATCCGTCTCGGCGCTGGACGTGTCGGTGCAGGCGCAAGTGTTGAATTTGCTGCAAGACCTGCAAGACGAATTCGGCATGAGCTATATCTTCATATCGCATGACCTAGCGGTCGTTAAGTACATGAGCGACGAAGTGATGGTGATGAGCGAAGGCGTCGTCGTGGAACTGGGCGACTCAGACACGCTCTACGCCGCGCCGCAACAGCCGTACACACGCAAGCTCCTCGACTCAATTCCAAAGGGCGTCAGCGCGTTGGTTTAGCAAGCGGTGTCGCCAGAGCGTCGGAGCGTTCGGCTTTGCCGGATCGTGCTCGGACGAAACGCCCGTTTGAGTCGCGACGCATTAGTCACTCTGTATCCGACGCGGCATGTGCCGGCGGGTGAATAACCACGCTTTTCGCGCGTGCAAAACCGTTGTCGGCTGTCGGTGAAACTGTTGCGCCACTGCAACGATGACGGTACAGCTATTTGGGTGCAGGCGGCTTTCCGCTTTGTGTGGAGCCAAATATCGTTAACAGTCGACTTGAGGTAAATATCTCTTGTAAGCCTTTACCGTTGGCCGTTGAGTCTTAAAAGCTGTTATCTACGATTCGCTAGAATTCAAACGCTCCGTTACTGGTGTTGGCGAAGCAATGAACTAAATGGTTAGAAAAAAATTAGTAAATTCAATTGCTTACGATTGTCGCATTGTTTTACAGTAGCGTTTCGAATGCTGCCATCTCCCGTACCCCGCGGTAGTCGCGCGTAGGAAAAAAGACAGATAGATGACAGAATCAGAACGTCTTTACACCAACCGCCCGCTTTGGGATT
>JAKPSO010000909.1 GCA_029571495.1 Pseudomonadota bacterium | reverse complement strand
GTGAGCTTGTCGAACCATGAACGCGTACAACCCGCAGGTTGCGGGTTCACCGCACCCAAATTGATACGAACCCACGTGGATTCGGTGCGAACGCTGGTGTCTCGAATGCCGTCATCCTCACGAAGCGCCAATTTTCCGTTCGCCCCCGGCCTTCGCCGGGGCAGGCTCTGAGCTTGTCTAAGGGTTTGATTGAATGGGGAGGTTCGGTTGCCACGGCTTTGTTTCGCCTTTCGGCGAGTTACTTTTGGCATTGCCCAAAAGTAACCAAAAGGCTAGCCCCGGCACCCCGCTTGTCTCCTGTGGTGCTCGCAACGGGCGGGCGACACTGGACATCGCACGGACGCGACGCTAACGCGTCGGTAAATGCGATGCAGTGCCGCTTGGACCGCCCGTTGCTCCGCTCCTCGGCGCGGGCGGAAGAAGCGTTTCGACCGATGTGCGACCTCGGACGCGCACTACGTTGCCGCAGCGGTCTAATTCAGTTCCGTGCGCTTCTCGATGAGTTTGGCGAGGCTATCAAACATGGCCTCTGCTTCCTCAATTTTTTGGTAGTTGCCGTGATTGACGCCTGGCTGACCCTTCATTGCACCAATTGGCACACCAAGGGACTGTGCTTGCGGAGCGAGGCTGTGGAACGCGGGCACTTCCCCAAGTTTGTGCTGATTCGATTGATGCACCAGGTCCTGTGACACCTGACTGAGCCGCCTCACAATATCTCGCGTTACACGTGGCGCGATTTTGTTCTCCCAGTCTTCAAAGGCTTTCGTGGATCGACCCTTGTAAATATTAAAGTGCTGAGTCAAGTAGCCGATGAACTTGGGATGTCCCGGTAGAAGCGTAATATCCTGCACGCCGCTCGCGTTTTTCACAATGACACCCCAGTCAGACACCCAGCTTGCAATGGTCTCACCCACCGCACGAAGGGCGCGTAAGGAAAACAGATCGCAGCTAACTGGCACTATGAAGTAGTCGCAGCTAAGCAATACCGCTCGATTCAGGCTCCCCACGCTGGGCCCTACATCAAACATAACAACGTCCGTGTCATTTTCAACGGCGGTTGCTTGCACCGATCGATAAATTGCAGACATCATGTCGATTGCGCTCGGGTCACGCGCAAATGAATCCTTCCAAGCAGAAGACAAGCGATCCTCGAATTGACCCAACAAGACATCGCCCGGTAGCAGTTGAACTGAACCGCCGTTGCTCGACGAATCGATATCCCAAACTTCGACACTGCGAACGTCGCCTTTACTGCGAACGTACTTTGCAATTCCCGACCAGATCGTGCCCCCATCTTCCGGATCTACTGATTCGCTCAGAAGCGCATCAACTTTCTGCTCATCTAAGTAAAAGGCAGTTGCATTGCACTGTGGGTCCGCGTCTACAACTAGCACTCGGAGCCCCTGCCTTGCTAACGCTCGCGCGATATTTACAACAAGTGTTGTCTTGCCCACTCCACCTTTGTTGTTGAAAAAGGCGATTGACGGAACCATTCGAAGTCTCCAAAAATTAATGTGTGTAGATCGTAATCCAGACATCGAGTTAATGTTTTAACCGGACTGCGCTTTTCAACTAACTGTCGCGGGAACAACGCCCATCGCGAGCACCAGTGGGAGGCGCCGGTGATCACGGCGAGCTCCGCCGGTGCTCTTTCCGCGACCGCAAAAAAGGTGACTGGCCAATCGTACCCGCCATACATTACGAGGCCTCCGCCGTAGGCTTGCGGCTATCGATTGTCACTGCCGGGCAAGCACCACGTGCGTGGCAAGTGG